>CAIPLM010000040.1 GCA_903865895.1 uncultured Rhodospirillales bacterium
GTGGTTGCAACCACCGAGTAGGCCCCCTCTCTCACTTCAAACCATTCCTTCAAATGCATGAGGTCCAGGGGCTCGGCCCCTGGCGGGGGTAGGGGGGCAGCTCCCCCCGCCTTCCTTCCTTGCCGCCCGCACCCGGCCGATCAGAAGTCCAGATCGGCGTAGTGGGTGGGGGGGAGCATGCCAGAGACGCGGTCTTGCAGGAGGGGTCGGAAGCTCGGGCGGGATTTGATACGGGCGTACCATTCCTTGGCGGCCTCGTTGGCGGACCAATCGACGTCGCCGAAGAAGTCGAGCACGGAGAGGTGAGCGGCGGCGGCGAGGTCGGCGAGTGAGAGGTTATCGCCACCGAGCCAGCGGCGGTTTTCGGCGAGCCAGCCGATATGGTCCATGTGCCCGCGGAGCGCGGCGTAGCCGGCGCGCAGCCCGCCGGCATCGGGCTCGCCGCGGCCGGCGATACGCTTGAGGTATTTCTGGCCGGCGAGTTTGCTGGTGACTTCCTCGGCGAATTTGCCGTCGAACCAGGCGACCAGGCGACGCACTTCCACGCGTTCGCCGAGTGTGACGCCGATCAAAGGGGCTTCGGTGTAGGCTTCATCGAGGTATTCGCAGATCACATTGGAATCCGGCACCGGAAAGCCGTTGCTTTCGAGCAAGGTAGGCACCGTGCCGGCCGGGTTGATTTCCAGGTATTCCTCGCGCTGCTCCCAGGCTCGCTCGACCACGAGTTCGAACGGCAGCCGCTTCTCGGCCAGCGCCAGCCGCACTTTGCGGCAGGAGGGGGACAAGGGGAGGTGATAGAGTGTTCGCATCGTTCGCTTATGCCACCCGCCTTCCCGCGCGCCAACCCGGCAGGGCTCAGCCGTCCAACGGGAAGAGCGGCCGGGTGACGTTGCGGAACACCAGGCGGCGCATATTGCCGGCAGTGGCACCCGGCGTATCGGCGGCGAGGATGCGATCGGCGTGGGGGCCGTAGCCGACACGGAAATGGCTGGAGGATTTCACGAACACCAGCGCGGCCTGCCGCAGCACCAGGCCGACCGAGGTGTACATCCCGGTATCCCACTCAAATCCCGGATTCGTGCGCAGCGCGAGGCGGATGGCGCCGATGGCGAGCACCGCAGTGGGGCCGAAATTGGCCTGCAACCCCTCCGCCCCGGCATCCATCTGCACGAAAATGCCATCGGAGAGCGTGGTGATGCGCCCGGTAATGGTGAGTGGATCGCCATCGCGGGTGAGCTTATGGCCGATGCTGAGCGTCACCGTCGCGCCGATCCCGGCCGCCACCGCCTCGGCCGCGGCGCCCGCGTCCACCAGGGTAACGTAGGAGAGACGGCCGGCGCGATCGGCCCCGGCGGCGAGCAAGGCGCGCAGCACGGCGGTGTTGTCCCCGGCCGCACCACCGGAGGGGCCATCCCCGGTATCGCCGACGATGGTGGTGCCGGGCGAGGTGAGCCCGATGCGAACGGCCTCGTCGAGCGGCGTGAGATCGGGGATGAACTCCTCTCGCAGGTCCCAGGCCATGCCAGCCAGCTCCTCCGCGGCGAATTGCGCGGCGGCAGCATCGCCATCGGCGCAGACCAGGGCGGCAAAGCCGAGATCCGGCACGTCAATCCAGGGTTGCACAGAGAACAGTGAGGCGTGCAGCACCTGCCCTTCCGCCTCCATCGCCCGCGCGGCAACGACGATGCGCGACAGCGGCGCCTCGGCGGTCCGGGCGTTGACGGGGGAGACGATCATGTGCCGCTTGGCCAGCGCCATCACCGGCCGCGCCCGTCCGGCCAGCGTGTCGAGCATCAGCCGCGCGGTGCGCTCGCCGGTCTCGTACATGTCGATATGCGGGTATTCGCGGTAGCCGATGAGGAAGGTGTCGGGTTGCAGCATGCGGGCCGTGATGTGGCCGTGCAGGTCGAGCGAGACGCCGATCGGCACCCCAGTAGGCAGGATAGCGCGCATCCGCTCGATGATCTCGCCCTCGGCATCGGGATTGTCGTCCACCAGCATGGAGCCATGCAGCGCCAGCAGCAGCCCGTCCACCGGCAAAGCGGCGCGCAGCCTTGCCTCCATGTCGGTGAGAAGTTCCTCGAAGGCGGCGCGCTGCACCGGCCCATTGGAGCCGGCATGGGCGGCGAGCAGCGGCACCGGCTCGGCACCGGCGGCGCGCAGCACGTCGAGGAAGGCCGGCACCTCGACGCGGGCCTGGCCGTAGCCGGTCAGCATCTCCGCGCCGAAATGCAGGTAGACGGAGCGGAAGGTCTCCATCGTCGTGCGGAAGGGCACGAAGGTATTGGCCTCCTGCATCATCGAGCCGATGGCGACGCGCATGGCGGGGCTCCTACTTCTCGAGCGTGTAGCGGAAGTCGCAATGGCTGGCGCCGCCCATCAGGGTTTGCGTGCGTTCGAGTTTCAGCTTGGGGTCGAACCCCTCGCAGAAGGCGCCATCGCGGTTGCAGGAGAGGATGCCGCCGAGTTCGGCCAGACCCATCTCGCGATACATCTCGGAATAGCGGCAGCGCACCACGTTGAAATGGAACTCGGTGTCGGTCGATTTCACCGTCTCCGTCCGCAGCGCGTCCTCCGCCGTCCAGCGCGGCTGGATGGCGCGAAACCCGTCGAGCGAGGACTGGCCGGGAGGGAGCTGCTTGGCCATCTCGGCCGCGGTGGATTTCGCCAGCTTGACGACGGCATTGGTGAGGATCCGCTTGGCCGCCTCGGCGCCGAGTTCGGCACTCATCTCCTCATAGATGCCCTTGGCGAAGGCCGCCTCGATGCGGCGCTGGGTCAGGATCGGCAGGTCGCTCATGCGGGGGTCCTTTCAGGAGGGCGGGAGTTCACCAGGCGCAGCCCGGCGGCAATGGCGGCGAGCCCGGCGAACAGCAGGGCGGAGACAGGTTCGCCCAGCATGAAATGTCCCGCAAGGATGCCGAACAGCGGGGCCAAAAAGGTGAAGCCGGCAAGCTTGCCGGCGGGGTAGCGCGCCAGCAGGCCGTACCAGATCAGATAGCTCGCGGTCGCCACGATCACGGTCTGGTAGAGCACCGCCGACCAGGCGACGGCAGTGCCGGTGGGCCAGATCGGCTCGCCGAACAGCAGCACGGCGGCGATCAGTATCGGCGCCGAGCCCGTAAGCTGGGCGAACAGCACCTGCGCCGGCGGCGTCTGTTGCAACGCCCTGCTCGCCTTCACGATCACCGTCAGCGTGCCCCAGATAGCGCCGGCGGCGAGGCACATCACATCGCCCTTGAGATCGCCGCCGCCGCCCACCAGCCCCTCGCCGAAGGCCAGCGCGACGCCGGCGAAGGCCAGCAACAGGCCCACAAATTGCCGCGCCCGCAGGCGTTCGGCGGGGATCAGCAGATGGGCGCCGAGGGCGGTGAAAAAGGGCGCGGTGTAGAGGAACAGCACGCCGCGCGAGGCGGTGGTGAGACGCACGCCGGGGAATAGCAGCAGGAATTCCAGCGCAAAACACACGCTGAGCAGCGCCGCCGGCCGCCAGGCCGGGCCAAGCCTGAACAGGCCCAGCGCCGCCACCCTGCCATTGCGCAGCAACACCCATAGCCAGATGCAGATCGCCGCCCCCACCGAGCGCAGCGCCGCCTGCTGGAACGGCGAAATCCCACCGGCCACCCCAACCTTCACCGCCACCTGCTGGATGCCCCAAAGCGCAGTCAGCGCAATCACCGTCGTCGCCGCGATTGCGTCGATGTGGTCGCGGCGTTGCATGTGGTTTCCCCCGAGGCGGACGTGAAGTGTCCGGCCGGGCGGCGGCGGCGTCAATGCGCGCTTGCCGGGGACAATGGAGGCTCTAATCTCGCCGCCACATCCAAGGGGAGCGAAGCAATGACCAAGGTTCTGGTGATCCACGGCGCCAACATGAACATGCGCGGCAAGGCGCAAATCGAGATCTTCGGCAAGATGACGCTGCCGGAATACGATGCGCATATCCAGCGCTACGCCGCCGCGCTGGGCATCGAGATCGAGATCTTCTTCTCCAATATCGAGGGCGAGGTGATCAACCGCCTGCACGCGGCGCATGACGAGGGGTTCGACGCCGCCATCCTCAACCCATCCGGCTTCACCCGCGGCTATGGCGCGTTGGTTGCCGCCCTCGGCATGGTGAAATTTCCGACCTTCGAGGTGCATATCTCCAACCCCGCCCGCCGCGGCCTGCCGTCCGACATCGCCACCGGCTGCCAAGGCGTCGTCACCGGCTTCGGCGTCGCCGGCTATGACCTCGCCTTCCGCGGCATTCTAGCCCATCTCAACCGGGCGTAACGGTCCCATCTGGACGAGCACGGGCGAAGCACCCTAGGCTCTCTCCCAACCATCGAACCGGAGGAAACAACGATGCGCGCCGCTGTACTGCACGCCCCGAATACGCCGATGACCATCGAGGACATCCAGATCACCAAGCCGAAGCGGCGCGAGGTGCTGATCCGCACCGCCTTCTCCGGCCTGTGCCACTCCGACCTGCATTTCATGGAAGGCCTCTACCCCGCCCCGCTGCCCTGCGTGCTGGGCCATGAAGCGGCCGGCATCGTCGAGGAAGTTGGCGAGGACGTCACCTACGTGAAGAAGGGCGACCACGTCACCACTTGCCTCTCGGTGTTCTGCGGCGAGTGCCCGCAGTGCCTGACCGGCAACATGAACATCTGCTCGAACACCGAGGTGAAGCTGTCCCCCGGGGCCTCGCGCCGCCTGTCGTGGAAGGGCAATGTGGTTCATCAGATGATGAACCTCTCGTCCTTCGCCGAGCTGATGTGCGTGCATGAGCACGCCATCGTGAAGATCGACGAGGACATCCCGCTCGACCGCGCAGCCCTGGTCGGCTGCGGCGTAATCACCGGCGTCGGCGCGGTGTTCAACGCCGCGCGGGTCGAGCCCGGCTCCACGGTGGCCGTGGTCGGCTGCGGCGGCATCGGGCTCTCTGCCGTGAATGGCGCGGCGTTGGCGGGTGCGGAGCGCATCATCGCGATCGACACCAACCCGGCCAAGCTCGAAGTGGCGCTGAAGATGGGCGCCACCGATACCATCAACGCCTCCAACGTTGACCCGGTGATGGCGATCAAGGAGATGTTCGGCGGCGCCAAGAACCGCTTCTCCGGCGTGCAGTATTCCTTCGAGGCGCTGGGCAACAAGACCACCGCCGAGCAGTGCTTCGCCATGCTGGCCCCGGGCGGGCTCGCCACCATCATCGGCATGATCCCCTTCGGCACCAAGATCGAGCTGCACGGGGCGGATTTCCTCTCCGACCGCAAGATCCAGGGCACCTCGATGGGCGGCAACCGCTTCCGCGTCGACATGCCCCGCCTGCTCAACATGTGGAAGCAGGGCCGCCTGAAGCTCGACCATCTGATCTCCGGGCACATCAAGCTTGAGGAGATCAACGACGCCTATTCGGTGATGAAGACCACGCCGAACGTGCGCCAGCTCATCAAGTTCTTCTGAGCAGCGCGATACCACACGACCCGGCACTGCCGGATGCGGCCGAGCGCCTGATCGCAGCGCTCGGCCGCGCTTCGTTCGGCACTAGCCATATCCTCACCGCCCGGCCCTTCCCTGAGCCGTTCGGGCGGCTGCCGGGGCAGCGCACCTATGCGACGGCAATCAAGCTGGAAGCGGCGTTCGACGCAGTGCGCCTCGTATATGGCAACGACCAGCCGCAGCCCTACGGCATCGCCGCCGCCTGCATCGCCGCTCCGGCCGAACCTGGTGCTGACGGGGTACCGCTCGACGCGGAGGGCGGCGCGGCGGCGTGGCTACCCGTCACCTTCAGTGGCCAGTCCGGCTTCACCGTGCCAGGTGCCGCTACGAAGGGTGTGCCCGCCTTCGCCTGCTCCGACTGGATCGACTGCGCCAGCCTACCTCCGGCAGAGGATGACGGGCTGCCCTGGCTGATGACACGGACTTACGTCATCGGCGAAGGCCGCTGCGTGTTAGAGTCCGTCCGGGAGGTTCAATTTGGATTACAAAGCCTTCTCAGCATCAGCCGGATGGATGCCAATCGAAGAAACGCGACCGCAATTCGGGTCAGGTTCTCGAAATCCTTTGCCAGACGGCGGCATCGGCTTAGCCAGGCCAGCGTTCGTTCAACCACCCACCGCTTCGGGATGACCACAAATCCCTTCGCCTGATGGGACCGTTTCACGATTTCGACCGAGAGTTGTGGCATCACCGTCGCAACGGCGGACGCAAACTGCGGCCCCTGGTAGCCGCCATCGGCAAACAGCTTGTGCAGGAATGGATATTGTCCGAACAGCGTCGAGATCACCAACACCCCACCGTCCCGATCCTGGATATCGGCCGGGTGAACAATGGCGTGCAGCAGCAGCCCTATTGTATCGACAAGGATATGCCGCTTCTTGCCTTTGGTTTTCTTGCCGGCGTCATAGCCGTTCGGGTCGATGCAGGCCCCCCTTTTTCTGCACTCTTGACGCTCTGGCTGTCGATCACGCATGCGGTTGGGCTGGCCTCTCGTCCCGCCTGCTCGCGGCACAACATATAGAGCACATGGTGGATTTTCGACAGCGTGCCATCATAGTTCCACAGGTCCAGATAGTCGTGCAGTGTGCTCTTCGGCGGCAAATCCTTGGGAATATACCGCCACTGGCAGCTGGTGCTGAGCACATACATGAGCCCGTTGACGAGCTCCCGCTCATCCTTTTGCCGCTCGCGACCGCCACGCTTGGCGGGAGGGATCAACGGGGCGACGAGCAACCATTCGTCGTCAGTCAGATCACTCGGATACCGCAGTTTGCTGCGATCGTGGCGGGCTCGCGTCTCGGTCGTCCACATGGAAAGGCTCACTGGCAGGGGAGCTCAGTGAGTCACACATCCGTCGAGCCGGGCAACACCGCTCGTCGATGCAATCACAGACGATTCAAATGACTCGAAAACCTTCCGGACGGACACTTAGTCGATGCGGCGACGCTGGATACCTTCAACACGGCCGACCAATGCAAGGGGCGTACCCTCCGCGCCTGGCATCGCGATGGCGATTGGGCTAGCCTTCCGGGCGCAATGCCGGGGGCCGCGCCCTATGGGTTCCTCGCGCCTGTCGCGGTGCAATACCGCAGCCGGGCTTCCGGCGTCAGCGTGATGTGCGTCGGCGACAGCATCACCCGCGGTAGCGAGACGCGATCGAACTTCGCCCCCTGGGGCCTGCGGGCGGCGGCTGCAGTGTCGCACCCCGGCCGACCGGTCGCCTTCGTCAATGCTGGCTGTGTCGGCAAGCGCACGGATGTCTTCTGCGCCCGGGCCCGCAGCTTATGTGAGATCGCCTGGCCGGACATCATGGTGATCGCCCCATATTCGCTCAACGATACAACCGGCCCGGATGAACCGCCGCTGCCCTGGCAGGATGGGCTCGCACGGGCGATGGCGCTGGCGACCGACGCGGCGATGCAGGGCTGCATGCCGGTGCTCACCACCCCCCTACCCTGGTCTGGCGCTGCCGGGGTGAGAGACGCCGATCGGCGGGCCGTCGCCAGTGCCGTCCGTGCGCTCGCCGAGCACGGTGTGCCGGTCTGGGATCTCGAAGCGGCGATCAGCGATGGCCAATCGCCACCACGCCTGCTGGAAGATAGTTGCCGCGACGGTATCCATCCGACTGACGCCGGGCATATCCGGCTGGCCCGCACCGCAATCGCCGGACTTGCGCCGTTGCTTCACCAACTGGCACGGAGCCCGGAGCGGCTCACCGCCGCGCCTAGGGCCAGCATGGAACGTTTACGTGAGGACCCCGAGGGAGGAACTGTTCTATCCGCCAGGACAAATGCTATGCAGCGGCGTGCTGGCGCGTTAGTCCCGGCGATCAGGGAGTTCGGCGTGTCGACAACCTCAGCACCATTCAGCGAGATCGAGATCAGCTTTGCCGACGGCGGCAATAGCGAAGCCTTCCTGCGCGGCGGCTGGGCCCAACCCGAACGGCATGGCCGCTGGTCGAGCGGGCAGGAAAGCCGCCTTTCGGTCGGCGGCGTGGCACCGGGCGACTACCAGGTGTCGATCAATCTCGGCCCCTTCATCCTACCGCCGCTGATCATCCAGCAAAATCTGCAAATCATCGTCAACGGCCGCCTCGTCTGGGCGGACTATGTGCGCGACAATCGCAACATCGTCTTCGGGCTGCCTGCCCAATTGGTCGGTGACGGTTCACGGCTGGATTTCCGTTTCATCTGCCCCACCGCGCGGGCCCCGAGCAGCGTGTCGGACAGTGCCGATGTGCGCGTGCTCGGCTTCACCATCTGGAACCTGCGGCTTTCGCGCACCGGAGGCGATGCGCCGATCATTCAACCCCAGCCGGTCGCCCTCGCGCCCACCGCGCCGCGCGTGGCCGCCGTCACGATGGTCTACAATGAGGCGGTCTATTTGCCGATCTGGCTGAAGCATTACGGCGCGCAGGTCGGCATCGAGAATTGCTACGTCATCGACCACGGATCGGATGATGGCAGCACCGTCGGCCTCAAGGGCTGCAACGTCGTGCGCATCCCGCGCTCGCCCTATGATCCGCACAAGCAATCCGCGTTCAATTCGCTGTTCTGCTCCAGCATGACCCATTGGTACGACCGGGTGATCTATTCCGACGTCGACGAAATCCTGCTGGCCGACCCGAAAGTGGCACCGACCCTAGCCGAATATTGCCGCCGCCCGCTGCCCGATGTCGTCACCGCGATCGGCCTGAACTTGATCCACCGGCCGGACCACGAGCCGGAGTTCGACCCCTCGCGCCCCGTCAGTGTCCAGCGCCCCTACGCCTTCATCGCCTCCTCGATGTGCAAGCCGCTGCTGATCCACAAACCCATCACCTGGTCCCCCGGATCGCATTCCAGCGACGCGCCGATGGTGTTCGACCATCTCTACATGTTCCACCTCCGCTGGTTCGACCTGCCCTACGGCCTGCGCCGCCTGCGCAAGACGCGCGAGATGGCCTGGGCCAGCCTGGAGGCCGGCGCCCACCAGCGCTTCGAAGACGAGAAATTCATCTCCGCCCATATGGGCTTCGCCCGCCTTCAAGCGCGCGACGGTCTGGAGTTCGATCCCGGCGTCGATCCGGTGAAAGGCTTCATCGACCAGGTCTCGGCATCGCGCATCGGCCGCGAGAACGACGTTTACAAGCTCGACCTCGGGATCTGGCCGCGCGACCTGTGGCGCCTGCCGGAACGCTTCATCGGCACCTTCTGACCAACAGGTATCAACCGCGCAGCGCGAGGGCCAGTGACGGCAGATCAGTAGTGAAGACATCGACGCCGAGGCCCAACGCCGCGCGGATCGCTGCGTTGTCATTCACCGCCCAAGCACCGACCGCCAGCCCCGCGTGCCGCAGGTAAGCCTGCGCCTGCGCGTCGAGATGGGAGACGCGCAGCCCGACGCTGCCGATGCCCTTCTCCCGCGCCACGGTGACAATACCGTCGAGCCCGATATCGAGTTGCACCTGCGGCGCCACCAGCCAGATCGCGCCGGCGATCCCGTCCGTTGGCGCGGCCTCGGCCACGGTCGCGGCCTGAAAGCTGGTGATGACCGTGCGGTGGCGCATGCCGGCCGCATCGAGCACCGCGAGCGCTTTGCCGAGCAGGCCGGGATAGGGCCGGTGATCGGGGTCGGGCTTGATTTCCATGCGCAGCGTGATCGGCGTCGGGCGGAACAGCGCCGCGAGTTCGGCGAGCGTCAGCATGTTCTCGCCATCCGTGCTTGTGAGGTTGATCGCCCGCAACTCGGCAAGCGTCCGCGCGGCAACCGGGCCGCTGCCCTCGGTGGTACGATCGAGCGTGGCGTCATGGATGACCACGATCTCGCCATCGGCCGTCGGGTGGATATCGAACTCGACCTGATCAACCGCCAGTGCCGCGGTGTTGCGGAAGGCGGTCGGCGAATTCTCTGGCCATTGCAGGGAGCCGCCGCGGTGCGATGCGATGAGGGTCATGGAAAAGCGCTCCAATTCCGGGAAACCGTGTCGCTGTGCCGCTGAACGCCTGGCTCGTCCAGCGACGAAGCGATGACATTGCCGGAACCGGCTAGGGCTTTGGCGCACCCGTCATGCGAGCGAACACCATGCGGTCCTTGTTCTCCCGCATCAGCATCGCGAAACCGGGGATGGTGTCTAGGCTGAGGCCGATCGGCAGGCCGCTCTCCGGGTCCGCCTCCACCTTTGCGTAGCTGGCGCTGCTGATTTTCTCCCATTTCCCGGCCGGCTTCTTGGCCTCGATGGCGACCACGGTGGCCTTCAGCACCATGCGCACGATCGCCTCCTTCGGCGAGGACGGCTTGGTCAGGCTCGGGCAGCCAGCGATCATCTGCCAGCCGCTGCGCAGCGCCCAGTCGGTCAACGCGTCCTTGTCCATGTCGGGATCCCTGTTCGGTGTGCGGTATGGCACGGCGCCACTGTGCCCGGGATCGGCCGGGTGATACAGGAGCATACGTGCCCTGGGAGACATGCCGCGATGCGTCTGGAAATGATGACCGCCCCCGCCGCCGCCGCCATGATCGCGCGCAGCCCCGGCATCATCTGGCCGATGGGCTCCACCGAGCAGCACGGCCCGCACGGGCTGATCGGCACCGACCATCTCTGCGCCGAGGCGATCGCGCGACGTTTCGGCGCGGCGCGTGGCGTGCTGGTGGCGCCCACGCTCGCGGTCGGCCAGTCGCATTTCCAGCTTGGCTTCCCGGGCTCGCTGGCGATCCGGCCCTCCACCCTGATGGCGATCGTGGCAGACTACCTCGCCGCGATGGAGGCGACCGGCATTCGGCGGCTCTACATCCTGAACGGCCATGGCGGAAATATCGCCCCGGTGCGCAGCGCGGTGGCCGAATTCCACGCTGCCCGCTCCTTCAACCGGATCGATCCTGCATCCCGCATCGTGGTGCGCCTGCGCTCCTGGTGGGAGCTGCCGCGCACGGATGCGCTGCGCAAACGCCTCTACGGCGCCGCCGAGGGCTACCACGCCACCCCCTCGGAAATCGCCATCACCCAGGCCGCCTACCCCGAGGCGATCGGCGAGTTCGACGCCCCGCCGCCGCCGGCCAGCCACGACATGTCCGACCACGCCGGCGACAATTACGAGGAGGCCGCCAGCTTCCGCCGCGCCTTCCCCGACGGGACGGTAATCTCCCACTCCGCGCTGGCCCGCCGCGCTGACGGCGAAGCGCTGCTGGCGGCCGCAGTGGAGGATCTCGCGGAGGACTACGCGCGTTTCATTGCCGGTTAAGCCGGACTTCGACCCGGCGCACGAGCGCGGAAACCAGCAGGATCAGCACAAGATATTCCAGCACCAGCAGGCTGTAGATCTCGAGCGGGCGGTATTCCACGATAGTGAGTTCATTGGCGCGGCGCGTCAGTTCCTGCAGCCCGACCACCGAGATCAACGAGCTCATCTTGAGCACATAAATGAACTGGTTGCCGAGCGCCGGTAGAATGCGGCGGATCGCCTGCGGCAACACCACCCGGCGCATCACGTGCCAGGGCCGCAGCCCCAGCGCCTGCGCCGCCTCCACCTGACCGCGCGCGACCGACTGGATGCCGGCGCGGAAAATCTCCGCCTGGAATGCGGAGTCCGACAGCGCCAGCGTGATCACCCCCGCCGCGAACACGTCAAACTGCAGGCCGAACACCACCGGCAGCCCGTAATAGACCCAGAGCAGCAGCACCAGCAGCGGCACCGCGCGCACGCATTCCACATAGGCGCGGTTGGCCATGCGCAGCAGGCGA
Source organism: uncultured Rhodospirillales bacterium (assembly GCA_903865895.1). Classification (GTDB taxonomy): domain Bacteria; phylum Pseudomonadota; class Alphaproteobacteria; order Acetobacterales; family Acetobacteraceae; genus CAIYPH01. The sequence goes on from CAIPLM010000040.1 coordinate 11,699, forward strand.
TGCCGCGACAAGCCGGCCAGCGCGACGCCAATGCCGATCAGCACACTCAGCGCCACCGAGACCGCGGAGAGCGACACCGTCGCCCACAGCCCCTCCGCCAGAAAGGCGATGTTCTTGCGGCCCCGCGCATCGAGCGGCGAGACCACGTACCAGCCCCAGGTGTAGCCGGAGGTGGCGCACCCGCTCAGCAGGAGCAGGCACGCCGCGAGCGAAAGCCTCAGGCCTTGGCGAGCCACTTCGCCTCCAGCGCGTCGAAATAGCCTTCGATGCGCTTGAGGGTGACCCAGGTGTTGACGAAATTCAGCCAGGCCGGATCGTCCTGCGCCACCACGTAGGCGAAGGGCCGGCGGTTGCGGGCCGAGACATCCTTGCCGAGCAAAGTCAGCTGCTCATAGCGCTGCACCAAGGTCGCCGCCTCGACATTGGAGGTGATGGTGGCATCCGCGCGGCCGGCCAGCACCTCCTGGAAGCCGCTTGCGGGCGCCTGCACCGCCTTCACCTCGGCCTTGGGGAAATGCCGCCGCGCCTGCTCGTCGAACACGGTGCCCATGCTGACGGCGACGCGGACCCCGGCGGCGTTGAGAGACTCCCAACTTGCAAACCGCGCCGCATTGGCCTTGGAGGTGACCGGCACGGTGCCGGCCTCCACATAGGGCAGCGAGAAGGCGGCCGTCTTGGCCCGCGCCATGCTGACCGAGGCGCCGGAGAAGATATCGAACCGGTTCGACGCGATGCCGGCCACCAGGGTCGCCCATTCGGCGGCCACCCACTCGATCTTCACGCCCATGTCCGCGGCGAACTGCGTCATCGCCTCGATATCGAAGCCCTTGTACTCGTTCGAGCCCGGGTCACGGAACGACATCGGGTTGAAATCCCCGGTCGTGCCGATGCGGATAGAGCCGCGCTCCAGGATCTGCGCCAGGCGCGACTTGCCGGCCGCCTGCGCTTCTGCCTGATGTGCAGTGGCCGCCGCCGCCACGATGCCGAGCCCCAAGGCCGCCCCAAATCCCCGCCGTTCCATCGCCGAAACTCCAATGCTGCTGGTAGGAGCAAGCCATGCGGCGGCGCTCTTCGCAAGTGCGAAGTCATGCCAGGAGCGCCCCCGGCCGCATCTCCCTTGACCGCGACGGGGCGCGGACCCAACCTCGCCCAGACGGCAGACCGGACTGCCCGCGGAGGAGCCACCATGCAGCGTCGGAGTGTTCTGAAATCGGCGATCGCCACCGCGGGGGCGCTGAGCGCGCCACACCTGGCTGCGGCCCAGGGGTCGCGGGTGCTGAAATTCGTCCCCCAGGCCGATCTCGCCTTGCTCGACCCGATCCAGACCACCGCCTTCGTCACCCGCAATCACGCGCTGCTGGTGTTCGACACGCTCTACGGGGTGGACGCCAACTGGAAGGCGCAGCCGCAGATGGTCGAGGGCCACGTCGTCGAGAATGACGGCAAGACCTGGAAACTCACGCTGCGCGAGGGCCTGCGCTTCCACGACAACACCCCGGTGCTGGCGCGCGACGTGGTGGCCAGCCTGCAACGCTGGGGCAAGCGCGACAGCTTCGGCCTAGCGCTGATGGCCTCCGCCAACGAGATCATCGCGGCGTCCGACCGGGTGGTGGAAATCCGCCTCAAAAAGCCCTTCCCCCTGCTGCCGGATGCGCTAGGCAAGACTGGCGCCAATACTGCGGCGATCATGCCGGAGCGGCTGGCCAAGACCGATGCCTTCACCCAGGTGACGGAGATGGTCGGCTCCGGCCCCTTCCGCTTCAAGGCCGATGAGCGGGTGCCGGGCTTCCGCGTGGTCTACGAGAAGTTCGCGGGCTACGTGCCACGCTCCACGGGCGAGGCGAGCCTGATGGCCGGGCCGAAGATTGCCAATTTCGATCGCGTCGAGTGGGTCACCATCCCCGATGCGGCCACTGCGGCCGCAGCCCTGCAATCCGGCGAGATCGACTGGTGGGAACAGCCGACCACCGATTTCTGGCCCGTGCTGAAACGCAACGCCGGCATCGCGCTGGAGGTGACCGACAGCACCGGCGGCTACGGCATCGTGCGCTTCAACTTCGTCAACCCACCCTACGACAACCCGGCGATCCGCCGCGCCGCGCTCGCCGCGATCAGCCAGGCCGACGTGATGCAGGCGATCGCCGGCACCGACAAGGCGATGTGGCGCGACAAGGTCGGCTTCTTCCTGCCGGATACCCCGATGGCCAGCGACATCGGCATGGAGGCGCTGCGCGAACCACCCGATCTCGATCGTGCCAAGCGGATGCTGGCGGAGTCCGGCTACAAGGGCGAGAAGCTGGTCTTCCTCGTTGCCACTGACTTGCCGAGCCTCAACGCGCAGGGCCAGGTGGTGGCCGAGGCGTGGAAGAAGATCGGCTTCAATGTCGATTTCCAGGCGCTCGACTGGGGCACCGTGATCCAGCGCCTGGCCAGCCAACAACCGGTCGACAAGGGCGGCTGGAACGCGTTCAGCAACTCCACCGCGGGGGTGAACACCTTCAACCCCGCCGCCCACAACTACATCCGCGGCAGCGGCAAGACCGCCACCTTCGGCTGGGCCGACATCCCGCGCCTGGAAGAACTGCGCAACGCCTGGTTCGATGCCCCCGACGCCGCCGCCCAGGCCGCGATCTGCCGGGAGATGCAGCGCGTGTCATTCGAGACCGTGCCCTATCTCCCGACCGGTGTGTTCTATCAACCGACCGCCTATCGCAAATCCCTCATCGGCATTCCCCGCGGCTTCCCGCAGTTCTACGGCGTGAAGCGGGGCTGAACCACAGGGGGGGGGGCGGACGCCGCGGCAATATCGCGGCGTCTCGAAATCCGGGATTCGTTCGTAGCCTGTTAAGGGATTGGCGCTAAACTCGCTGTCGATCACACTCGATAGGAGCGGCGGCATGGTCTCTAATTTTAGAATCACTCACAAAACCAACCTCGCTCTCAATTCATTCCAAGAGTTCGCCGCCCCCTTGCCCGTGCCGTCCACACCGACGGACGCGGGAGGTCTGGAGGGCAATGACAGCGCGCGTGTGCTGGTGAATGGCGACGGCATGCTGGCCGGCATTCCGGCGCATGCCCTCAACCCCGCCGCCACCCCCGCGCCCCCGAAGCCGTTCACCACCGCCACGGCGACGGTGTCCTCCTTCACCATCAACCTGACCTATGACACGAGCGTCGCCACCGCCCCGGCGGGCTTCAAGGCCGCCATGGCCGCCGCAGTGCAGTATCTGCAGAACCAGTTCTCCGACCCGGTGAGCATCAACATCGCCGTCGGCTATGGCGAAGTCGGCGGGCATGCGATGGCGGCCGGCGCGCTCGGCAACAGCCTCACCTACCTAACCAGCACCACCTACACCCAGCTCTCCGCAGCCCTGCGCACCGACGCCAAGACCGCAACCGATACCAGTGCCGTCGCCTCCCTGCCGGCAAGCAACCCGACTGGCGGCACCTACTGGGTCTCAACCGCTCAGGCCAAGGCGCTCAGCCTCGCCGGTGCCAGTTCGCAACTCGACGGCTATGTCGGCTTTTCCGCCAGCAACCCCTTCGACTACACCACCGCAGACGGCATCACCCCCGGCCAGTATGATTTCTACGGCACGGCCCTGCATGAACTCAGCGAAGTCATGGGCCGCATGATGCTCACCGGCGGTACCATCGGAAGCACGGGCAACAGCAACTACCTGCTCGACCTGTTCCACTACTCCGCCGCCGGCACGCGCAGCTTTTCCTCCAGCCGGGCGGGGTATTTCTCGGTTGACGGCGGGGCGTCGAACCTTGGGGGCTTCAACACCAACAGCGGCGGAGATGCGGGGGACTGGGGCGGCAGCCTCGGCAACGACTCCTTCAACGCCTTTAGCGCCCCTGGCGTCATCAACGCACTCTCGCCATCCGATCTCATGGTTCTCGACACGATCGGCTGGAACCGGACCACCGCACCAGCCGCCAATATCACCATCCGCCTCACCAACGACACTGGCGCCTCGACCACCGATCGTCTGACCAACGACGCGACGCTGAGCGGCACCGCGCCCGCCAATGCCGTCGTCACCATCAGCGAGGGCGGCGTGACACTGGGCACCGCGACGGCAGACACCAAAGGCGCCTGGTCATTCAAGCCAGTGACGCTCGCCGAGGGCAGTCACACCATCGCCGCGGCGGTGGGCGCCAACGGCCAGACCAGCCGCAGCACTTTGGAGTTCACCTACGATACCACAGCACCTTTGCTCACGATTGGGCTGGCGCAAGATACCGGCACCTCCTCAAGAGACCACATTACCGCCAACACTGCCCTCACCGGCACCGCCGAGGCCGGGAACACCGTCAAGCTGCTCGATGGTGGGAAACTGATCGGCACGGTGGTCGCGGGCTCCGATGGCACCTGGTCCTTCTCGCCCAAGGGCTTGGCGGTTGGCATCCATAAGATCGTGGCCTCCGCCCTGGACAGCGCTGGCAATTCCGGCAGTGCCGCACTGCCGATGGCATACGCCACGGCGGAACCGACCGGCGCCACACTGGCCCAAGCCACTGTAGGAATCGGTTCGGCGGACGCGCGTGGCGTGCTCGCCAAAGGTTTGGTGCTGGCGACCGTGAGCCGGGCGGGCGGGCTCGTCACAGACAGTTACTCCTTTGTGCTCGGGGGGGCCAACGCGGCGGAGTTCAAGCTCACCGCAAGCAAGAACATCGGCACGTTGACCACCGGCACGGCCCCCCTCGCCGGCGACACCGCGGGGCGCGCCTACGCGCTCAGCGTCTCGGCGGTGGATACCACGATCGGCTTTACCGCACCGGCACTGGATCTCTCGGTGATCGTATCCACCGACGGAAACGACACGATCCGTATCGGCACCCTGCTCTCGAACCCATCGGTTCCCGCCTTCGTCTACGGCCTCGGTGGCAACGACATCATAACCGCGAGCGGCGCGACCGGCCCGCTGCACATCGACGGTGGCGCCGGGGCGGACAGTATGACTGGCGGCAGCGGCGCGGACACCTACATCTACGGCGCCGCGACTGAATCCACTCCCACCGCAATGGACATCATTACCAACTTCGATCCGGCGGCTGACCTGATTGACCTCACCGGGCTCGGCCGCACCCTGAAATGGGCCGGCGAGATCGGACCGTCCGGCACCATCGGCGCCGGAATGGTCGGCTGGCAGCAGAGCGGCGCAACGACCTACATCATCGTCAACACCAGTACTAAGGCCACCCCCCCGAGCAGCGCTAGCATGGAAATCGCCCTGACCGGCCAAGTGCCTCTGGCGGCCGCAAATATTCTGCATCTCTGAAAGCGGATCATCCTGCGGGCCCTGCGGGTGTTGCGATGAGTTCCATTTATGTTCTAAGATCGCAACACGCGCCGAGGTGACGTCCATCGTCTCACGATCTCCGAAATTAACCCTTGCCAATCCAATGATCTTGCAGATACAAGAACGTACACAGAACACTCCGGCGAAAGCTAGGGTGTGCGCGCAAGAATGGAGGGCTATGATATGCAGGTTTCAGTTCTCATCGGCCTGGCTACGACGATGATCGTGATGTCGCTCCTGTGGTCACGCCTGTTCGTCTCCAACCGCATCCGCTACCAGCCCTGCGGCTATCGGATGGTGCGCCCCCACCGCAGCCCGGCACTGGCAATCAGCAACGGTTTCGCCATCGGCCTGCTCGCCGGCCTCGGGTTTGTCCTGTTCGTGACGGCATTGGCGAACTAACCCGGCGATGTAGCGAGCGACCCGCACTTGCCCCTTTCGCTGCCTTGGAATATCGAACACGGGCCAGGATGGGTGGCCGAGTGGTTTAAGGCAGCGGTCTTGAAAACCGCCGTGCGCGCAAGCGCACCGTGGGTTCGAATCCCACCCCATCCGCCAGAAGCCTATTCCGAGGCGTTCACAGCTAGCCGGAGGCGCCTCGGAATCCTCTAAAAATGGCTAATATCTCTCGGATTTCTTGATCTTAGCTGTCCACTTGTGTTCGCGCCCGATCGTAGGTATCGATAGGGGAAGGCTTAGGGGATCCCCTATATCCTCTCCGGTTTCCCCTATCTTTGGGTCGGTGGCACCATGAGTAAGCATGTTGAAAAACTAAGCGCGGCGAAGGTCGAGAAGGCAGGGCCGGGTCGCTACAGTGACGGGAATGGTCTGTATCTCGTCGTGAAACCATCAGGTTGGCGCAGCTGGATCTTCCGGTACGTTAAGGGTTCCAAGTTGACGGAGCTGGGGCTTGGGGGTGCCGGCAAAGGTGGGTTCGCGCCGCCCCTTGGCATTGCAGACCGGAATACATCAGCGAGAAGCTGAAGGAATGGGCCGGCAAACGGAACATCCTCCTGCAGCACATCCAGCCCGGCCAGCCGCAGCAGAACGCCTACATCGAGCGCTACAACCGCACGGTCAGATCGGCACTGCCTTCGCCCAGGACGATCCCGCCGCCGCTAAGTAGCAGTGTGGCGCGAGGTCGCCGATCAGGCCCGCCTCCGCGTGCCCAGGCTGGCGGCCTTCATGCACGAGGCCGAGCCCGACGTGCTGGCCTACATGCAGTTCCCCGCCCAGCATCGCGCCAAGATCCACTCGGCCAACCCCCTCGAACGGCTCAACGCCGACATCAAACGCCGCAGCGACGTCGTCGGCATCTTCCCCAACGAAGCCGCGGTAATCCGGCTGATCGGAGCACTGCTCCTGGAGCAGAACGACGAATTGACAGTCCAGAGGGCGCGATACATGACCCTGGAAACCATCGCCCTGATGAGCGACCATCCTATCGTCCGCTTGCCGAGTTTGGCAGACTGACACCGCAGCCAACGTTGCTCGCGAGCCCGCTACTACACCACGCAGTGCGACACCATCCCGCCCGAATGGCGAATACAGCGCATCGAACTCCGCCGACATCCCCGCAAGCGTGGCGTTCTCGATGTCCCGGATCACCCGAAGAGGATGGTCCGCCCGTATCCGCTTCTCGAGATCAACGTAGCTGAACAGCGACCCCGCTACCGTGTCGTTCCCTCGCATCTTCCCTCCAACTCAAGTCAAGACAAGATCAGGGAATCACAACAAACCATCGAGCCGCCGCCGCTTTCAGCAGCCAGCTCGAGCGGAACCTGAACGTCGGTCGGCACGGGTTCCGCTCCAGGTCAGGCGGCGCGGGTGTAGGCGACCGGCAGCGCGGGGGCGTCGAGTGGGGCGTCGGCGACTTCGACCATGCGGGCGCGGTCGAAGCCGTTGAAGCCGGTGCGCAGGCAGGCGCCATAGGCGCCGAGCTGGCCGATCTCGATCCAGTCGCCCTCGGCGATGTCCTCGGGCAGGAAGAACGGTCCCTGCATCACGTCGGCGCTGTCGCAGGTCGGGCCGAAGAAGCCGAAGCCGCGCGACGTCGCGGAGGTTTCGCCGGCCGGGCGGATGCAGCGCGCGGGGTAGCGGAAGGCGAGCGCGCCGGCATCGGCGAGGCTGCCGTAGACGCCGTCGTTGATGAACAGCATGTCGCCGCGCCTTGCCTGCACCTGGACCACCACGGAGCCGCCGCCGGCCACCAACGCGCGGCCGGGCTCGGCCCACAGGCGGGCATCGGGCAGGCCGAGCCGATCGAACCCGTCCTCGATCTCGGCCATGATGGCGCCGAGCGCGGGGATCTCGACATCGGGGTAGACGACCGGGAAGCCGCCGCCGATATCGACGATGTCGACCCGCACGCGCGCAGCCTGGATCACCTCGCCGGCGAGGGCAATGGCGCGGCGCCAGGCCAGCGGCTCGAGGCACTGCGAGCCGACATGGAAGGCGATGCCGAGGCGCGCGACATGGGGGCGGGCGGCACAGAGCAGGGCGGCGGCCTCCTTTGGCGCGGCGCCGAACTTGCCGGAGAGGTCGAGCACCGCCTCGCCCTTCGGCAGGGCAAGGCGCACGACGAGGCCGAGCTGGCCATCAACGCCGGTGGCTTCGACTTCCTCGACGATCTTGGCGAGCTCGGCCATGCTGTCGAGCACGAAGTCGCGCACGCCGTGGCGCATCCAGGCCTCGCGGATGGCGCCGCGGGCCTTGATCGGGTGCATGAAGTGGATCTCCGCAGCCGGGAACATCTGGCGCACCAGCGCGATTTCGGCCGGCGAGGCGCAGTCGAAATGCCGCACGCCGCCGTTCCACAGCGCGCGCAGCACGGCGGGATCGGGGTTGCACTTCACGGCATAGAGGGTGTCGCCGGGGAAGGCGGCGACGAACTCGGCGGCGGTGGCGGCGAACACCGCGGGGCGCAGGCAGTGCAGCGGCTCTTCCGGGCGCAGCTCCGCGACCAGGGCATCGACCTGCGGCAGGGCTTCGGGCTGCGCCTCGGGGAGGCGGCGGCGGAGGGGGGAGACGGCGTTACGCACACGAAATTGGGACATCGCAGGATTCCTCGCGACAGCAACCCGCATCGCCTGGAAGGGCGGCACGGCGAAGGATGGGAGAAAACAAACCGGGAGCGCACGGCGCAGGGGCGCCGGCGGTGGGTTCAGGCGATGCGCGGACTTCGCGTCGCCGCAATCATGCAAGCAAACATAGGCTGTTCCTCAACGACCCCGCCCCACTTGGACGGACCGACCGAAAAGAACGCTTACGTCGTTGCTGTGCCCCCTTGGGGGCTCGCGGCACGTGCGAGGCGTCGGCGAAAACGCTTGCGGCACGGGGCCGAAGCGGAGGCGGGGTGTAGAAGATCGATGCCCCCGGGTGTATTGCGAAATGCGGACCCGAGGCAGACCCCCAGCGCATGGTTACGCCGGCGGCGCGTGCAGCAGCGCGAGATACTCCCAAACCACCGTCGCCGCGGCCAAGGCGGTGATCTCCGCGCTGTCATAGGCCGGCGCCACTTCGACGATATCCATGCCGACGAAACCGATTCCGCCGAGCCGCCGCAGGATCGCCTGGGCCTGCCAGCTGGCAAGACCGCCGATCTCGGGCGTGCCGGTGCCCGGCGCGAATGCAGGGTCGAGCGCGTCGATATCGAAGCTGAGATAGGCGGATTCGGTGCCGACAACATCGCGGATTTGCGCGGCAACGCGCTCGGGGCCGGCCGCGTGAACGTCCAGCGCGGAGAGGATGGTCACGCCATGCCCCACCGTCCAATCCCACACCTCGCGCTGCACCGGCGAGCGGATGCCGATCTGGATGGTGCGGCGCGGGTCGATCAGGCCTTCGTTGATGGCGTGATAGAAAACCGAGCCATGGCCAAAGACCTGGCCGAAATTATCCGGCCAAGTGTCGACATGGGCGTCGAAATGCACCAGCGCCAGCGGCCGGTGGTGGCGTGCCCTGAGCGCGCGGAGCAAGGCGAGCGTGATGCCGTGTTCGCCGCCGAGGCAGATGAGGTGCGACTCGGAAGCGGCCTGTTCCTCTATCAGCCTGAGCGACCCGGCGATGTCGCCAAGGGCGATTGCGAAGTCACCACGGTCAGCGAGGTCGATCGTCGCGGGATCGACCCAGAAGCCGGGATGGGCGCCGTCGAGCAGCATCCTGCTGGCGCGGCGGATGGCGGCCGGGCCTTCGCGGGTGCCGGCCCGGTTGGTTGTGCCGATA
>CAIPLM010000041.1 GCA_903865895.1 uncultured Rhodospirillales bacterium
AATCCTCCGCGTTGAGGCTGGCGCCGCCGACCAGCGCGCCGCCCACATCCGGCAGCCCCATCAGCGCCGCCGCGTTGCCCGGCTTCACCGAGCCGCCATAGAGGATGCGCAGCTTCTGCCCATTCGCGCCGAGAAGCGCCACCAACTTGCCGCGGATATAGGCATGCATGTCCGCCACATCGGCCTCGGTCGGCGTCTTGCCGGTGCCGATCGCCCAGACCGGCTCGTAGGCCACCACCCCGGCAAAGCCCTCGGGCAGCGAGCCCGCAAGCTGCGCGCCCACCACCGCGTTCTGCTCGCCCGCCACACGCTGCGCCTCGGTCTCGCCGACGCAGACGATCGGCGTCAGCCCGGCCGCCATCGCGGCCTCCGTCTTGGCGCGCACCGCCGCATCGCTCTCGCCATGATCGGCACGGCGCTCGGAGTGGCCGAGAATAACGTGGGAGGCACCAGCATCGCGCAGCATCGCCGCCGCGATGTCGCCGGTATGGGCGCCCGAGACCTTGGCGTGGCAATCCTGCCCGCCCACCGCTACCGCGGAGCCGGCCAGGATCTGCGCCACGGTGCCAATCAGCGTCGCCGGCGGGCAGACCAGCAGGTCGCAGCCGAGCCCGTTCGCGCCATCGCGCAGCGGCGTCGCGATCGCGGCCGCGCTCTCCCGCAATCCGTTCATCTTCCAGTTGCCGGCAATCAGATGGCGCATCTTCTATCCTCCCAGGAGACCCCAGCGCCTCTATCGGAAACCCGCTCCACTGGCAAACCGCACGCACCGCCCGTATGTTGCGGCTCATCGCTGACGGGACCATCTGATGCTCGCAACTTTTCGACGCCACCTCAACACCTGGGTTGCCAAGGTGTTCTTCGCCCTTCTGGTTGGCGTGTTCGTCCTGTGGGGCGTGGGCGACGTGGTGAAAAACGTCGGCGTCGATACCTCGGTCGCCACCGTCGCCGGGCAGAAGATCGAACTCCCCGAAGTGCAGGAGGCCTATCGCCGCCAGCTCGACCAGGTGACGCGGATGTTCGGCGGCAAGGTCGATCCCACGCCGCAGATGCGCAAGGCGATCGCCGGCCAGGCGCTGGAGCAGGTGATCACCCGCGCGGCGATGGATAGCGCGGTGCAGAAATTCGGCCTCGCCGTGCCTGATGCCGCACTGCTGCAATCCATCCAGGAAATGCAGATCTTCCGCGGCCCCAGCGGCCAGTATGACCGAAACGTGCTGAACGCCGTGCTGCGCAACAACAACCTGAGCGAGCCGCGCTTCCTGGCGATGATGCGCGCCGACCTCGCGCAGCGCCAGTTGCTGGAACCCATCCGCAGCAGCGGCTTCGTGCCCGAGTTGCTAACCCGCGAAGTCTACGGCTTCCAACAGGAAAAGCGCGTCGCCGAGACGGTCGAGGTGCTGTTCCAGGCCGCTCCCGCCCCGGCGGCCCCCACCGAGGCGCAGTTGCAGCGCTGGTACGACAACCATCTGCCGCAATACTCCACCCCCGAGCGCCGGCGCGTGAAGATCGTCGTGTTGTCGCCCGACATCATCGGGCGGGACGTTCAGGTCGCCGAGGACGAAATCGCCCAGGCCTATGCAGCGCGTGCCGCCGAATTCCGCCAGGCCGAGCGCCGCTCGCTCCAGGTGCTGCTGGCGCCGGACGAAGCGGAGGCCAAGCGCCTCCAGGCCGCCTGGACCGGTGGCGCCGATTGGGCGGCGATGCAGAAGGAGAACGCCTCCGCCGTCGAGATCGCCATGGCGACCCCCGGCGAAATTCCCGCGCCCGAGCTCGCCACCGCCGCCTTCGCCGCCGCCCCCGATGCCGTGGCGCCCCCGGTGAAAAGCGCGCTCGGCTGGCACGTCTTCAAGGTGACGGCCGTGCGCCCCGGCGTTGCCAAAAGCCTCGATGACGTCCGCTCCGACCTGCGCGCCCTCATCGTCGCCGACAAAGCCGCCGATCTCGTCTTCGAGCGTTCCGCCAAGATCGAGGACCTGCTGGCCGGGGGCACCCCGCTCGACGAGCTGCCCGCCGATTTCGGCCTCGCCGCCGCGATGGGCAGCATGGATGCGATGGGCAATGCGCTCGATGGCACCCCGGCGCCGATCCCCGGCAGTCCTGAACTGCGCCAAGCCATCATCGGGGCGATTTTCGCCATGAAGCCGGGCCTTCCGCCGCATCTCGCGGAGGGGCCGCGCGCGCAAGGCAGCAGCCCCGCCTATTTCGCCGTTTCGCTTGACGAGGTCACCCCGCCCATCGCCCGCCCCTTCGCCGAAGTGGCCGAAGCCGTGCAGGCCGATTGGACGCAGGATGCGGTCCATCGCGCCCAGGAGACGGTGGCCGCCGGCATTCTCGGCGCGCTGAAATCCGGCCAATCGCTCGATATCGCCGCCGCCGGGCTCACGCCGAAGATGCTGCCCCCCGCCGGCCGCTCCACTGGCGCCGAGACGGTACCGCCGCAGTTGATCGGGCCGCTGTTCCAGCTCAAGCAGGGTGAGGCGACGATGGTGGAAACCACCGAGGGCTTCGTCGTCGCGGTGTTGCGCGAAATCCAGGCGCCCGACGCCGCAGTCGACACGACCGGCTACGGCCAGACCCGCGACCAGCTCGGCGAGTCGCTGTCCAACGACATCCAGGCCCTGCTCACGGTGGCGTTCCGCAATCGCGCCGCCCCCAAGGTCAACACCCCCGTGTTCAACAGCATCGCCCAGACCGATTGAGCCGGGGCGATGAACGCGCAATCCGCCAATTTCGCCGATTTCCGTGCCGATTATGAGGCCGGGCGGGCCCGCCTGCTGTGGCACCGCGACGTCGCGGACCTCGAAACCCCGGTCGCCGCGTTCCTGAAGCTCGCGCACGGCAAGCCCAACACCTTCCTCCTCGAATCGGTCGAGGGCGGCGCCTCGCGCGGCCGCTACTCCATCATAGGCCTGGAACCGGATCTGATCTGGCGCTGCAAAGACGGCAAGGCGGCGCTGAACCGCAACGCCCAGGCCGCCCCCTTCGCCTTCGTGCCCGATGCCCGCCCACCGCTGGAGAGCCTGCGCGCCCTGGTCGCCGAATGCCGGCTCGACGTGCCGGAGGGCCTGCCGCCGATGTGCGGCGGGCTGGTCGGCTACCTCGGCTACGACATGGTGCGCCTGATGGAGCGCCTGCCGGATGCCAATCCCGATGTGATCGGCGTGCCGGAAGCGGTGATCGGCCGGCCGACCCTGTGGGCGATCTTCGACAACGTGACCGACCTGCTGACCCTGGCCGCGCCCGTCTATCCCCGCGATGGCGTCAGCGCCGCCGCCGCCTGGGAACTCGCCCAGGCCCGGCTTGAGGCCGCCGAAGCGGCGCTCACCCGCCCGGTTCCGCTGGCGCCACCGCCGGTCGCGCTGCCGCCGCTGGAGGAGCCGCAATCCAACTTCACCGCCGCGGGCTACATGGCGGCGGTGAACAAGGCGAAGGACTACATCGCCGCCGGCGATGCCTTCCAGATCGTGCTCTCCCAGCGCTTCGCCGTGCCGTTCTCCCTGCCGCCCCTCTCGCTCTACCGGGCACTCCGCCGCATCTCCCCCGCCCCCTTCATGTTCTTCCTCGATTTCGGCGGCTTCTCGGTGATCGGCTCCAGCCCGGAAATCCTCGTCCGCCTGCGCGACGACACCGTGACCATCCGCCCCCTCGCCGGCACCCGCCGCCGCGGCAATACGCATGAGGAGGACCAGGCGCTGGAGGCCGAACTGCTGTCCGACCCCAAGGAGCGCGCCGAGCACCTCATGCTGCTCGATCTCGGCCGCAACGATGTCGGCCGCGTCGCCGAAATCGGCACCGTGCGCGTCACCGAGTCCTTCGCCATCGAGCGCTTCAGCCACGTCATGCACATCATGTCGGACGTACAGGGCAAAATCCGCCCGGGGCTCGATGCGATCGACGCACTCACCGCCGGCTTCCCCGCCGGCACCCTCTCCGGCGCGCCCAAAGTGCGGGCGATGGAGATCATCGACGAACTGGAACCCTCGCGCCGCGCCATCTACGGCGGCTGCGTCGGCTATTTCGCCGCCGATGGCACGATGGACAGCTGCATCACGCTCCGCACCGCCGTGGTGAAGGACGGCATGATGTACGTCCAGGCCGGTGCCGGCGTGGTCGCCGACTCCGATCCCGCCGCCGAGCACGAGGAATGCCGCGCCAAGGCCCGCGCCCTGATGCGCGCCGCGGAGGAAGCGGTGCGCTTCGCCGCCGGCAAGCCGGTCTCCAGCTCCCATTCCGGACGACGCACGATCTAGCCCTCGTACACGCGCCACCCCGCCGCCCGGGCACAGCCCCGGCAGCGCATCACGCGACGGCGATGCCGATCCTACATCGCGCCTCCTCCGCCCGGCACAGCGCAGCCTCCGCCGCACCGCTAAGCCGGCGGCAAGGCGTCGGGTAAATCCACCGCCGCGCCAGCGCCCGCCGCCCGGCGTCGTTGCGCACGCGCGCGACCTCGGCCGCCTTGCCGCGGAAAGCCGGATCCTCCAGCAGTTCACGCTCGGCCAGCATGGCCCGCCACCGCGCCAGGCGCCGCAGCTCACCCAACATCCGCGCCCGCCGGCGATGCCCCGCCGGCAGCGCCGCCAGCCGCGCGCGCAGCTCCACCGCCCGCGCACCCAGCCCGGCGACAAGCGCCGGCAACAGGTGCCGCAGCATGCAGAGCAGCAGGAGGTGGAGGGACGGGCGGGACACGGTGCGGCCTTTCACGAAAAATTAAGTTTCTCATATGTTCTCATAAGCGCCGCCAGCATGCAAGAGAAATTTTCTTATCTCATGAGTTTTTTTGCCATCGCGAGGCCGCCACCCTAGAGCGCGATCCAGAACACCAGATCAGTGTCGCCGGGAAAGGCCGGATGATCGAAGCTGCGTTCCAACACCCCGCCCGCCCGCTCGATCACGCGGCGGGAAATCGCATTGCTCTCCGCACAGGTCAGCA
>CAIPLM010000042.1 GCA_903865895.1 uncultured Rhodospirillales bacterium
ATCAGCTTTGCTCCGCACTCTCCCGGGAGAGTGCGGAGCAAATAAGTAAAAGTTTTTTGGTTCTTTTTTTTCAAAAAAGAACCCCTTCCTTCCCTTACCCAGTCTTCAACAAGACCTGCTTCCAAACCATCGTCTCATCAAACAACACAAATTCGCGCCGTATCCCGCGCGGCCCGAATTCGGCGTGGCTGATGCCCATGATGTGCACCTCGGCGCCCGACGGCGTGCCGAAGGCGCCCCAGCCCTCATGTTTTCCGGTGAGGGACCAGCGCAGCGCGGCGCGGTCGGGCAGGCCGAGGTCGTCGCGGCCGATCTGGTGGTGGATGGCGAAGGTCGCGTTCGGGAAGGCGGCCCGCAATCCCATCCAGAAATGGTCGGCGTCGGGATGGCCATGGCCGGTGATGCCGCCGGGCAGTTCGAGTTGCACTGCGCGATCATAGTCCGCCGGGATGGTGGCGAAACCGGCGCCCATGATGCGGCCGAGGGTATCCGCATAGCGTTGCCCGGCCGCGTGGGTATTGCCGGTGCCGGTGTAGAGCCCGGCGCGGTCGATTGCCGGGGAGAATGGCCTTGCTGCGCGCTCCGGCCCGCCTTCGCGCTCGATCTGCTGGGCAGCGTAGGTCTTCGCCTCCCAGCCCATTTGGCGGATGATGGCGCCGCTGTCGCGCACCAGCCACTCGTCATAGATGATGTCATCCCGCGCCGCGCAGTCGGCGATCACCCGATAGGTGAGCTTCCGCCCGGTCGCCGCGCCATAGGCGCCATCGCCGGTATGGGTGGCGGTCGAGAGGATGCGATGTGAGGAGAGGAAGCCGCCGCCGGCAAATTCGGACCAGATGACGTCCTCGCCCAGCAGCGTGCGATCGGGGAATTCCGCCAGGGTCGCCATGGTGGCGGCGATGACCGCCTGGTTGCCGATCGAGATGCCGCCGGGGTGCCGCACCGGGATCTCCGGGTGGTAGTTGCCGTGCAGGGAGGCGATGTCGCGCCCCTCCCAGATCTGCGCGGTGACGCCGAGGATATAGCCCTCCGGGCTACCCCATTTCGCGTCAAACCCATCCATCACGCTCATCCCTTCACCGCTCCCTGCGTCAGCCCTGCGACGATTTGTTTTTGGAACGCCATCACCAGCACGAACAGCGGCGCGGTGATCGACACCGCCGCCGCGATGGCCTCGATCTGCTCGGAGGCTCGCGAATCCCGGTTCAGGAACTGGGTGATCGCCGGCACCATCGTCATCGACTGCGAGTCCAGCAGCAAAGCGGTGACGAGATAATCGTTATACGCGAGCAGGAAGGAGAACAGGCCGGCGGTGATCACCCCGGGCCACATCACCGGCATGATCACCCGCCAGAAGGCGCCGAATGGGGTGCAGCCATCCACCTGTGCCGCCTCGTCCAGTTCGGCCGGGATGTTCTCGAAAAAGGAGCGCAGCATCCAGATGGTGAAAGGCTGGTTGATCGCCACCAGCACGACGATCACCGCTAGAGGTTGTCCATAAAGCGTCGGCGCCCGCGCCGAGAAAAGCTGGAACAACCAGCCCGTCAGCGGCCAATCCCACAGCGGCTGCAGCCAGGCCGCCGAATTGAGGAAGGCCGGGACATAGCCGGTCACCAGCACGGAATGGGGCAGCGCGCGGAATACCAGGGCGGCCACCAGCAGCCAGAACGCCAGCACGCTCCTGGTGCGGGCCAGGGCGTAGCCGGCGAGCGTGCCGACCGAGAGCGAGATCGTCACCACCCCGAACGTCACCACCGCGGAATTCAGCAGGTTGCGATAGAAATGCTGCGTTACCCACACCGCCCAGTAATGCTCGAAGGTGACGCCGATTCCGAACACCCCGCCCGCCGTCTCCAGGGTGCGCGGCCCCAGCAGCACGTCGAGCGGATTGGCCGACAGGGCGTCGGCCGGCACCCGGAAGGACATCACCGCCGTCCACAGCAGTGGAAACGCCGCCACCGCCACCCAGCCGATGACGAACACCCCGATCACCAGCCGCAGCCCGGCCGGCAGGCGCAGCGCCGCATTCATGCGCGGCCCCGCTGCTCACGCCAGGTGCGCAGCAGTATCGGCACCAGCAGCACAATCACCCCCACCATCGTCAGCATCGCCGAGGCCGAGGCCCGCGTGACCGCGCGATTGCCCGCCTGGTCTGGCGTCAACAAGTTGAAGGTGAGGAATTGCAGGGAAATCCGGTGCGCCTCACTGGAGAAACCCACCACCTCGTCGAACACCCGATAGGCGTCCATCAAATGGATCAGCGCGACGAACACGATCAGCGGCTTCAAATGCGGGATCACCACGTAGCGCAGCCGCTCGAACCGCGAAGCCCCGTCGATCAGCGCTGCCTCCAGCGCATCCTGGCTGACGGTCTGCAAGGCCGCGTAGAACACCACGAAGGCGAACGGGGCCACGTGCCACACCCGGTAGACCAGCATCAGCACCTCGATCGTCCAGCCCTGGGCGAACATGGAGATGTGGCTGCCGGTCATCCAGCGTAGCGCGGCAGTCAGAATCCCATCGCCCATGAACAGCCAGCGGATCGACAGCGCGCCGATCACGGGGGTGACGATGAAGGGCATCAGCGAGACGAATATCAGCGGACCGCGCAGCGACCGCGCCATGGTGTTCACCGCCAGCGCGATCAGCAGCCCGAGCCCGATCACCGCCGGCAAGGTCACCAGCGTGAATGTCAGCGTGAAGCGCAGCGCCCGGTAGAAATCCACCGCCATCACCGCATCCCACCCGCCGCCGCCCGGGGCCAGCGCCGCCCACACCGCATCCGGCTGCAACACCGTGCGATAGGCGGCCAGCCCGATGAAGGACGTCTCTGTCATCGGCCGCCCCGCCGCATCAAGCTTCGGCCGCGTGCGCTCCTCCGTCTTACAGACCTGGCCGAGAAAGCCGGGGGTGCAGCTCTCCACCTTCACCGTCTCGAACACGCTTTGGGTGGCGTGAAAGCTCTGCACGAAGACGAAGACCAGCGGGAACGCGATGAAGACGAGCATCATCACCACGCTCGGCGCGACGAACCAGCCGAAGGTGCGCCCGTTCATCGAGGGATGGCGCGGTTACTTCACCAGCCCCTGCTCGCGCGCCTTCACCAGATAGGCCGCTTCCATCGCCGCCAGGGTCTGCTCCGCGGTCTTTTTCCCGGTGAGGAAGTCCGCGGCGTTGTCGCCGATGGCGGTCATGGCGATGCCCATGGTGATGGTGGAGGGGTAGGGCGGCGCGCCGGCCATGGCGGTGGCGATGGCGCCTTCAGCGGCGCGGGCGGGGGTGAAGCCTTTGATGAGCCACACCGCGGCGCCGTTATTGGCTTTCACCATGTTTTCGTTGAGTGCGGCCACGCCGACCCGGAAGGCGGCTTCGGCCTCGCTGTCCGGGATGTTTTTCGCGATGGCGAAGCCGTCCCACCACAAGGTGGAGGCGGGCTTGCCGCCGGCCATCGCGGCGGGGGAGGCGACCATGGCGATCTTGCCGACCACCTGGCTTTCCTTGGCGTCATCCATCGCGGCGGCGCGGGTGGCCCAGAGATGGGCGATGGCGATTTTGCCTTGCTGGAACTGCTTCTGCACGAAGGTGGATTCGGAGACGAGGTATTCGGGGTCGAGATAGGCGCTGATCGCCTTCATGGCGTTGAGGGTTTTGAGGCCGGCCTCGCCGTTGAAGGCGGGGGTATTGTCGGGCTTGGTGAGCGTGCCGCCGAAGCCGAGGAAGAGGTTGACGAAATCGAGCCCGATATCGAAGCCTGGCTTGAAGGTGGCGCCCATGGCGTAGGCCACCTTGCCGGAGGCCTTGATCTTGGCGGCGGCGGCCAGCACGTCGTCATAGGTTTTCGGCTGGGGGATGCCGAGTTCGGCAAAGATGTCCTGGCGGTACATCAGGTGCTGCGAATTCACGCTCATGGCGATCGCCATGATCTTGCCGTCGACGCGGATGAGCTGGTTGGGCGAGAGGGACTGGCCGTATTTCGCCACCAAATCATCGAGCGGGCGGATGGTGCCGGCGCTCAGCAGGGGCACGATGGTGCCGTTGGAGACGCCGCCGAGCTGGTAGAGCGCGGGATTGGCGGCGAAGGCGGCGGGCTGCTTGCGGCGGAATTCCTGGTCCAGCTCGGACTGCACGTTGCCGCACTCTGCCATCGCCGCGGTGACGGCCTTCCACGCCTCGAAGGCGGCGCTGAGGGTTTTCAGCGGCACGGTGTTCTGGAACGAACAGGCCGCCGAGGCCGGTCCGGCGAGGCCTGCGGCGAGGGTGGCGGCCACGAATAGGTGCTTCAACATGCTGCTCTCCCGTTGATTTTCCCACCGATGCTGGCAGAGGCGCGCCGCCTGTTCAAGCGTCCGGCCGCAATCCGAGGCGACGCGTCCGATGCGCGAAATCGGGGTAGTCCATCCCCGGCAGCGGCCAGGGCAGATGCAGCCGCACCCAGCCGGCCCGCCACGGGCAATCCCGCGCCCGGCGCAGCGCGCGGCCGGGGTGGAGCAGCAACTCATGCCACGGCATGCGGTTGATCGCCGGCAGATGCCCGGCGCCGTGCGGCCCGTTGATGAAGGGGATGGCGTTGATGGTGCGC
This sequence comes from uncultured Rhodospirillales bacterium, assembly GCA_903865895.1. Taxonomy (GTDB): domain Bacteria; phylum Pseudomonadota; class Alphaproteobacteria; order Acetobacterales; family Acetobacteraceae; genus CAIYPH01. Next base: position 4,580 of record CAIPLM010000042.1, read on the forward strand.
ACCGCCGCCAGGTCCGGCTTGGTGAGCAGGGGCAGGACGTCGTGCAGCATCGTGGTGGCCGAGATGGCCCCCCAGGCGCCGGCGAGCATGGTGTCGAGCGCATCGAACTCGGCCATAACGCCCTCGGCGATTGCCGCGAAGGCGGCGGCACGGGTGGGGTCATCGTCGGCGAAAAGCGGTTCGATGCGGCCGTCGCGCCGCTCGTAGCCGGTCACGCTGCCTTGGGGCGCGGAGAACAACAGCTCCGGTAGGGCGTAGCCGTCCATCACCCGGTCCATCAGCGGCGCAGGGTGGCCAAAGCTGAACAGGGCGCAATGGGTGGTTGCCGGTGTGATGCCCGGCCTTAGCGCCTCGGGCAGCAGGCCGAGATAGCACCCGAAGACCTCCCCCCCGATCGCCGCCTGGATCGAGCCGCGCCAGCCGACATCGACGAGGATATGCGGGCCGGCATCGCCGAGCCCCTCCTGCGCGAGATAGTTCCGCGCCAACGGCGCCTCCATTCCCCGCCGGGAGAGCGCGAGATACCGCGTCTCAATCGCCTCGCCACTGCGGGAAAGGATCCGCCGGGCGATCTGCCAGGGCAGCCAGCCGTCCCGCGCGCCGAAATAGATCCGCCGCACGCCGCGGGCGCGCGCGGTGGCGAGGATATCGAGCGTCCAGCCGATGGCGAGCAGGGTGGCGTAGCGATGCAGGCCTGTCGCTCCCATCACCCGCCGATGCGAATGGAGCAGCCGCGCCGGCCAGTCGAGCGCGGCGATCTCTGCGTCTTCCGGCGCGAACAAGCGCCGCGGCACCGCGATTGTCGCCAACCCCGCCGCGCGCGCCTGCACCTCATCTGAATGCGGATTGTCGCCAATATGCACTGCGGGCTTGGCGACCTGGGCCATCACCAGCGGATACATCCGTCCGCTGTGCTTGCTCGCCCGCGTATCGGCGGAGCTGATCGCCCGCGCATCGCCAGGATACAAGCAGGACACCAGGAGTTCCGCGATCCAGTCGCCGGGCAGGATATTGTCGGAGACGAACAGCACGTCGCGCCCCGCCAGCGCCGCCCGCATCTCCGGCACCGCCTCGCACACCGCCATCTCCGCCGCGAGTTCCACCCGCGCCGCCGCAGCGGCGTCGCTCACCACCGCGCAGGCGGCGAGATGGGCGTAGACCTCGGCAATCCCCGGCTCATCCTCACCTCGTGCCGCAGCTTCCGCCCGCATTGCAGCTTCGGCGGCGATGCGGGCGGCTTGGAAGGCGGCGGGGCCAAGGGTGGTCAGCCCGGCGGCGGCCAGGCGGGCGCCGGTGACGAGATGGACATCCTCCGGCCGGGCGAGGCGGCGGCGGATGGCGGTGTCGAAGACGTCGCAGGTGACGGCGGCGAAGCCGGTGAGGCGGGCGGCGAGGGTTGCCGCTGCGCTCAATCCGCGACCGCCCCGAAATCCGCCGAATATTGCGCGTCATGCAGCCGGCGATACGGCCCGTCGCGGGCGATCAGTTCGCCGTGGCGGCCCTGCTCGGCGATGCCGGCCTCATTGACCACCACGATGCGGTCCGCCCCCTGGATGGTGGCGAGGCGGTGGGCGATCACCAGCGTGGTGCGGCCGCGCGAAAGGGCGGCCAGCGCGCCTTGGATGGCGCGTTCGGTCTCGGTATCGAGCGCGCTGGTGGCTTCGTCGAGGATGAGGATCGGTGGGTTTTTCAGGAACATCCGGGCGATCGCCACACGCTGTTTCTGTCCGCCCGAGAGTTTCACCCCGCGCTCGCCGATCACCGTGTCGAGCCCGGCGGGGAGGCGGGCCACCATGTCCTCGAGCTGCGCGCTGGCCACCGCGGCCTCGATTTCGGGGTTGGTGGCGCCGAGGCGGCCATAGGCGATGTTCTCGCGCAGCGTGCCGGAGAACAGGAAGACGTCCTGCTGCACGATGCCGATCTGCCGGCGCAGGCTGGCCAGCGTCATGTCGCGGACATCGATGCTATCGATGGTGATGGCACCCTCGGTCACGTCATAGAAGCGCGGCAGCAGGGAGCAGATGGTGGTTTTGCCGGCGCCGGAGGGGCCGACGAAGGCCACCGTCTCGCCGGCAGCGATCGTGAGATCGACCCCATCCAGCACCTTTGTCCCCCGCGCATAGGCGAAGCCGACGCCGCGATAGGCGATGTCGCCGCGCAGCCCTGCGACCTCGCGCGCGCCCGGCCGGTCCGCGACGTCTGGCGAGACGTCCAGCAGGTCGAGGTAGCGGCGGAAGCCGGCGATGCCTTTGGGGTAGGTCTCCAGCACGTTGGTGATTTTCTCGACCGGGCGGAAAAACACGCCGACCAGAAGCAGGAAGCCGACGAAATCCCCCGCCGAAAGGCGCCCGTTCAGCACGAAATAGGCGCCGCCGATCATCACCACGATCTGGGTCAGCCGCATGCTGAGATAGTTGAGCGACATGGAGGCGGCCATGATGCGGTAGGCGTCGAGCTTGGTGCGGCGGTAGCGCGCGTTGTCCTCGGCGAACATGCGCCGCTCATGCGCCTCATTGGCGAAGGCCTGCACCACGCGGATGCCCTGCACGTTCTCGCCGATCCGCGCGTTGAAGGCGCCGACACGCTCGAAGCTGGCCTGCCAGGTGCGCGTCATCCGCCCGCCGAAGCGCGCGGTGAGGAAAGCCACTAGCGGCACCACTACGGAGGCAATCAGCGCCAGTTGGGTGTTCACCCAGAACATCAGAATGAAGGCGCCGATGAAGGTCATCACCGCGATGAACAAATCCTCCGGCCCGTGATGCGCGACCTCGCCGACCTCCTCGAGGTCCTTGGTGAGGCGGCCGACGAGATGGCCGCTCTTCTGTTCGTCGTAGAAGGCGAAGGAGAGTTTCTGCAGGTGCTCGAAGGCGCGGCGGCGCATTTCGGTTTCGATGTTGATGCCGAGCATGTGGCCCCAATAGGTGACCACCACCATCAGCCCGGCGTTGATCAGATAGATCGCCAGCAGCCCGGCGGCGGCGGCCACCACCAGCCCCCAGTCATGGCTCGGCAGCAGCCGGTCAACGAAGACGCTGACGGCCATGGGGAAGCCGAGTTCCAGCACGCCGGAAATCACCGCGCAGGAGAAATCGAGCAGGAACAGCCCGCGATGGGGCCGGTAATAGGCGAAGAAGCGTTTGAGCATGGCCGATCCTACCACGCTCCGCCGCGGGCTTCACGCGCGGATGCGGCCATTCTGCGGATCGTAGAACGGTGCCAGCCCGATTTCCGCCGGCAACCGCTCGCCGGCGATATCGAGCTCGTAGCTGCCGGCCAGCACCCAGGTGGCATCGAGGCCTGCGGGCCGGCGGACGTAGCCGTAGCCGATGGCCGCACCCAGCGTGTGGCCATAGCCGCCAGAGGTGAGCCAGCCGACCTGTTCGCTATCGCGATAGATGGTCTCGCGGCCGAGCAGCACGGCGCCGGGCGCGCGCACCACGAAGCCGGCGAGCAGGCGGGGCAGGGGAGGCGCCGCCTCGAGCGCGGCGCGGCCGAGGAAGGGTTGGCCCGATTTCAGCTTCACCGCCCAGCCGAGCCCGGCCATGGCGGGCGCGTGGTCCGGCCCGATATCGGAGCCCCAGGCGCGATAGCCCTTCTCCAGCCGCAGCGTCTCGATCGCCCGGTAGCCGCCATCGACCATGCCGAGCGGGCGGCCGGCTTCGGCCAGGGCGTCATAGACGGCGCAGGCGAATTCGGTGGGGATGTGTAGCTCCCAGCCGAGTTCCCCAACATAGGTGACGCGCAAGGCGAGCACCGGCGCGCCGGCGATGGCGATTTCGCGGGCGGTGGCGAAGGGGAAGGCGGCGGGGGAGAGGTCGTCCGTGCTCACAGCGGCGAGGATGTCCCGCGCGCGCGGCCCCATTAGCGCCAGCACGGCGGTGCCGGAGGTGACGTCCACCAGATGGGCGTCGCAATCGTGCGGGATGTTGCGGCGGATCCAGTCGAAATCATGGGTGCCGAAGCCGGTGCCGGTGACGATGTAGTAGCGGTCGGGGCCGAGGCGGGTCACCGTGAGGTCGCACTCGATGCCGCCCTTGGCGTTGAGCATCTGGGTGTAGATCACCCGGCCCGGCGGCTTGCGGACGTCATTCGCGGCGATCCAGGAGAGGGTGGCCTCGGCGCCCGGGCCGATCAGTTCCGCCTTGGCGAAGCTGGTCTGGTCGAACAAGGCGGCGGCTTCGCGGCAGGCGCGGTGTTCGCGCGCCACCTGCGCGTGCCAGCCGGGGCGGGTGAAGGAGTAGCGGTCTTCCGCCACTTCGCCGGCGGCGAGATCCGCGAAGAAATTCGGCCGCTCCCAGCCCAGTTTCTCGCCGAAGCAGGCGCCGCGTGCGGCGAGGCGGTCATAGAGGGGCGAGCGGCGGAGGGGACGGCCAGAGGTGTATTCCTCGCCGGGCCAGGCGATGGTGTAGTGCTTGCGATAGGCCTCTATGGTCCGCGTGCGCACCCAGGTGGGGTCCCGGTGGTTGCGGCCGAAGCGGCGCAGATCGACCGGCCAGAGATCATAGGGCGGCTGCCCGTCCGCCACCCATTCGGCCAGGGCCATGCCGGCGCCGCCGGCCGAGGCGATGCCGAAGGCGTTGAAACCGGCGCCAACGAACAGGCCGCGCAGTTCGGGTGCCTCGCCGATCATCCAGTTGCCGTCGGGCGTGAAGCTCTCCACCCCGTTGATCATCCGCTTGATCCCGGCCTCCGCCAGCGCCGGGACGCGGCCGGCGGCCAGGGCCATGATCGGCTCGAAATGCCCCCAGTCATCGTCATGCAGCTGGAATGCGCCATGGGCGCGCGAGGGCACGCCATCCCATGGGATCGGGTTTGGCTCATAGCCGCCCATCACCAGCCCGCCGACCTCCTCCTTGTAGTAGGTCAGCCGATCCGGGTCGCGGAGTGTCGGCAGGTCCGGCGTGACGCCCGGGATGCGGTCGGTGATGACGTATTGGTGGTGCATTGGCGCCAGCGGTACTGTGACGCCGACGCGGCGAGCGAGTTCGGCCGTCCAGAGCCCGCAGCACAGCACCACGCGGCCGGCGGCGATGCGCCGTTCGCCGACCCGTACGCCGGTGACGCGGCCGGATTCGATCAGAACCTCATCGACGCCGGCCTGCTCGATCAGCGCGGCGCCGGCTAACCGCGCGCCTTTTACCAGGGCGGCGGTGATGTCGGTCGGGTTGGCCTGGCCATCGGTCGGCAGGAAGGCGGCGCCGACCAGGTCGTCCACCGTCATGATCGGCCAGAGTTTCTGCGCTTCGGTGGGCGAAAGGAGGTGCATCTCGAGCCCGAAGCTGCGTGCGGTGGTGGCTTGGCGTTTCACCTCGATCCAGCGATCGGCGTTGCAGGCGAGCCGCAGCCCGCCATTGCGCTTCCACCCCGTGGCCTGCCCGGTCTCGGCCTCCAGCCGCCCGTAGAGCTCGACGGAATAGCCGAGCAGGCGGGTGATGTTGGCGGAGGTGCGGAGCTGCCCGACCAGCCCCGCGGCATGCCAGGTGGAGCCGGAGGTGAAGCGATCGCGCTCCAGCAGGATTACCCCGACGCCGCGGCGCGCGAGATGATAGGCGACGGAGCAGCCGACGATGCCGCCGCCGACCACCACCACATCGGCTGATCCCGGCAGGTCCGTCATTGCTTCGTCTCCTTGAACTGCGCCCAGGCGGACTCGAAGCGTGCGAGGTTTTCCGCGGTATAGGCCGCATAGTCGAAATCGATCGTGGAATGGGCTTCCGAGACCATGCTCCACATCGTCTCGCGCAGCAGGGCGGCGCATTTCACCGCCGCGAAGCGCCGCAGCCGGGGCTTGTCGGGCACCGCGCCGAAATAGGAAGTCAGCATCGCCACCTCCTCCTCGCCGGTGAAGCCGTTATTGGCGGCGAGGCCGCCGAGATCGAACAAGGGCGTGCCGAAGCCGGCGTAGTCCCAATCGATCAGCCAGAGCCGCGCCCCGTCATCGATGAAATTCCCGGCCAGCAAATCATTGTGGCCGAATACGCTGCGCTCACCGCCGGCGGCGGTCTCCAGCGATGCGGCGGCATCGAGCAGGCCCGGCAGGCGGGGGATATGGGGCGAGGCGGCGTCGGCGAGGGTGGCGGCGTAGTCGCGAATGATGTGGAAGACGTCGAAGGCCAGCACCGGGCCGCGCAGATGCCGCGCGACCTCGCGATGTGCCCGCCCGACCAGCCCGACGCAGCGCGCCCAGCTCCGCCGTACGTCCTCGGCGGCGAGGGTGCGGCCGTCGATATGGTCGATCACCAGCACGCCCGGGCCGGCATGGCGCACCGCGGGCGAGACCCCGGCCGCCGCCGCGGCGCGGCTCGCCGCATGCTCATTGAAGCGCATCACGCCATGCACTGGGATATCGCCGCCGAGCCGCACCACGTAGCGGGCGCCGGCATCGTCCACCACGAAGTTGCGGTTGGTCATCCCGCCGCCGAGCGGCGCGATTTCGATCCTTCCGCGCCAGCATGGCAGGGCGCGCACCACATCGACGTCCTCCACCGGTTTCCTCCGCCATTCCCGCGCGACTCTAGCGGCGCGCTATATCGCTGCAAACCCAGGAGGAATGATCATGCTGCGCCTCTCCGCCGCCCAGGCACGCCGCATCGCGCTCGCCGCCACCGGCCTCGCCGCGCCCCGCCCGGCGGCGGCGGGGCGGCGGCACATTGTCGCGGCCAATGCGCGGCTCGGCATGTTCCAGATCGACAGCGTCAACATCCTCGCCCGCGCCCATTTGATGCCGCCCTTCTCGCGGCTTGGCGCCTATGACATGGCGGATTTCGAGGCCGCCGCGTGGGGGCAGCAAGGGGGGGGCCGCAAGCGGGCGATGTTCGAGACCTGGGCGCATGAGGCCTGCCTGGTGCCGCTGGCGGCCTGGCCGCTGCTGCAATGGCGGATGGACCGGCAGGACCGCAGCAAATACAGCGTCGGCCTCGCCGCGCAACTCGCCAGTGATCGCCCGGAGTTCATCGCCAGCGTGCTGGAGCAAATTCGCGATCGCGGCGCGCTGGCGGCGGCGGAACTGACCGGCGGCGGCAGCGCGACCGGCAAGTGGTGGGGCTGGTCCGACAGCAAGATGGCGGCCGAATATCTTTTCGCCATCGGCGAGCTCTGCGTCTCCCACCGGCGCGGCGCCTTCGAGCGGGTGTATGATTTGCCGGAGCGGGTGATCCCCGCCGCCATTCGCGATCTCCCGGTGCCCGATCGCGCCGAGGCGCAGCGCGGCCTGCTGCGCATCGCCGCCGCCGCCACCGGGGTCGCCACCGAGATCGACCTGCGGGCCTATTGGCGCCTGAAGCCCGAGGCCAAGCCGCGGGTGGAGGAACTGGTCGAAGCCGGCGAGCTCATCCCCTGCGAGGTGGAGGGCTGGAAGCCGCAGGCTTTTCTTTGGCACGAGGCGAAAACGCCCCGCCGCGTCGAGGCTGCGGCCCTGCTGTCGCCGTTCGACCCGCTGCTGTTCGAGCGCGACCGGGCGCTGCGCACACTCGGCTTCCACTACCGCATCGGCCTCTACACGCCGAAGGAGCAGCGTACCGACGGCTATTACGTGCTCCCCTTCCTGCACGGCGACCGCATCGCCGCCCGCGTTGACCTCAAGGCCGACCGCAAGGACCGGGTGCTGCACGTGCATGCCGCCAATCTCGAGGATCACGCGGCGCCCGATGCCACCGCCCACGCGCTCGCGGCGGAGTTGCGGGCGCTCGGTGGCTGGCTCGGGATGGAGCGGATCGCGGTGGCGCGGCGGGGCAACCTCGCGGCGGCCTTGCACGAGGCCTGCGCCGGGTGACAGCGGCGGGTGGAATGGAGTCTGAAATTCTGCAAATTTAAATTGACATCGATGTTTGTTTGCTCTATGTTCATGTCTCAACCCCATGAAAGGAGCCGTCGATGCCGCCCGCCCCGTCCACAATCCAGGAGATTTTGCGCCGCCTCGTGCTGCGCCTGATCCTGATGGTGGAGTGCGCCCTCTCGGGACGGATCGCGGGGTTGCGGAAGCGGCTGGCCGGGATGGGGGCGGGGCATCGGCACCGGGCACGGGTCGCGCGGGAACTGGCGACGGCGGAGCGTTATGCGGCGCTTGCGGCCGATCCGGCGTTCTGGGCCGATCCGCGGACAATGGGGATGGCCGCCGAGGTGGCGCGCGTGGCCGGCGATGCCGGGCGGCGCGCATTGGCCCGGCGGATGATCTGGCCGACGCGGCTGCGCCGGCTGCGCGGCGCGATGCCGGCCACTTCGGCGGCTCCGGCCCTGGAGGGCCGATGTACCCCCTTCAGTGCCGGGATTGAACACCGCCGTGGGCAGGGGCTTCCGGCGGCGGACGCATGTACGCCGCCGGAGGTTGCCGTGGGGTCAGGCGGGGGCGCTCGCGGCGTCGAGTTCGGCGGCGCAGGTGGCATCCAGCGTCACCGTCGCGGCGCGGGCGAGTTCGGCCACCTGCTCCAGCGTGGTCGCGCTGGCGATGGGGGCCGCCATGCCCGGGCGGCCCTTGAACCAGGCGAGCGCCGCCTGCCCTGGCGTGATGCCATGGCGGGAAGCGACCGCATCCAGCGCGGCCAGCACGCGCAGGCCGCGCACATCGAGGTACTTCGCCACGCCGCGCCCGCGCGGGCTTTTGCCGAGATCGGCCTCGCCGCGATACTTGCCGGTGAGGAAGCCCGAGGCCAGGGCGTAGTAGGGAATCGTGCCCACGCCTTCCGCCGCGCAGAGCGGCAGCAGGTCGGCCTCGATGCCGCGCTCCATCAGGTTGTACATCGGCTGCATCGTCTCGAAGCGCGGCAGGCCATGGGCGGCGCTGGCGGCGAGCGCCTCCTTGAAGCGCGCCGCCGTGTAGTTGGAGGCGCCGATGGCGGCGACCTTGCCGGCCTCGATCATGCGCTGAAAGGCGCCCAGCACGTCCTCATGCGGGGTTTCGCCGTCGTCGCGATGGGCCTGGTAGAGGTCGATCCGCTCGATGCCGAGGCGCGTGAGGGAGTCTTCCACCGCCCGCGCCAGATAGGCGGGGGAGAGGCCCTTGCCCTTGCCGGGCATTTCCATGCCGGCCTTGGTGAGGATCACCACGTCATTCCGGCGGCCTCGCGCCTTCAGCCATTCGCCGATGATGGTCTCGGACTCGCCGCCCTGGTTGCCCGGCACCCAGGCGGAATAGACGTCGGCGGTGTCGAAGGCGTTCAGCCCGGCATCCACCAGCGCATCGAGCAGGCGGAAGGACTGCGCCTTGTCCGCGGTCCAGCCGAGGACGTTGCAGCCGAAAATGACCGGGGGCACGGTGATGCCGGAGCGGCCGAGAGCGATTTTCTGCATGGTGCGTTTCCCTGTGCGTTATTCGGCGAGCGCTTCGTCGAGGTCGCGGATGATGTCTTCGGCGGCTTCCAGCCCGATCGAGAGGCGGATCACGTCATCCCCCGCGCCGCTCGCCGCACGCTGCTCGTCGGTGAGCTGGCGATGGGTAGTGGAGGCGGGGTGGAGGACGAGGCTGCGGGTGTCGCCGACATTGGCGAGGTGGGAGAACAGTTTGACCGATTCCACCAGCTTCACCCCCGCCGCGTAGCCGCCCTTCACGCCGAAGGTGAACACCGCGCCGGCGCCTTTCGGCATGTATTTCCTGGCGAGATCGTAATAGCGATTGCCCGGCAGACCGGCATAGGACACCCAGGCGACGCGGTCATGCCCCGCGAGGAACTCCGCCACGCGCTGCGCGTTGGCGACGTGGCGCTCCATGCGGACATGCAGCGTCTCGATGCCGGTGATGGTGTAGAAGGCGTTCTGCGGCGAAAGCGTGGGGCCGAAATCGCGCAGGGCCACCGCGCGGGCCTTGGTGGTGAAGGCGAAATCGCCGAAATTCTCGTAGAATTTGAGGCCGTGATAGGCCGGCTCGGGCTCGGTCATCGAGGGGAATTTGCCGGAGGCCGCGTAGTCGAATTTTCCGGATTCAACCACGGCGCCGCCGAGCGAATTGCCGTGGCCGGCGAGGAATTTGGTGGTGGAGTGCGTCACGATATCGGCACCCCACTCGAAGGGCCGGCACAGGAATGGCGTCGCCAGCGTGTTGTCGACGATCAGCGGAATGCCGTTGGCATGCGCCACTTTGGCGATCGCCTCGATATCCACCACCACGCCGCCGGGATTGGCCAGGCTCTCGATGAAGATCGCCTTGGTCTTCTCGCCGATGGCGGCGGCGAAGTTGGCGGGGTCGGTCGGGTCCACGAAGCTGCAATGCCAGCCCAGCCGCTTGAAGGAGAGCGAGAACTGGGTCAGCGAGCCGCCGTAGAGGTTGCGCGAGGCGACGAAATGATCGCCCGGCTCCATCAGGGTGAAGAAGGTAATGAACTGCGCGGCATGGCCGGAGGAGGCCGCCACCGCCGCCCGCCCGCCTTCCAGCGTCGCGATGCGCTCCTCCAGCACCGAGACGGTCGGGTTGGTCAGCCGCGAATAGATATAGCCGAAATTATGCAGGTTGAAGAGCGAGGCGGCGTGATCGACGTCCTGGAAGACGTAGGAGGTCGTCTGGTAGATCGGCGTCGAGCGCGCGCCGGTCACCGGATCGGGCGCGGCGCCGGCATGCACGGCCAGCGTCTCGATGCCGTATTGCCGATTGCCGGCGGGCACGGTGGTGCGGGCGCGCGGCGCGATCGGCGCCTCCGGGGCGCGGTTGCGAATGATGCCGGAATTCACCCCGCTCCACGACAACTCACCGCCCAGCCGCCCGAACTCGATCTTCGGGCAGCGGTTCATCACCACCTCAAGCCCCGCCGCCTCCGCCACCCCTGCCGCTTCGTCATTGCGCACGCCAAGCTGCATCCACAGCACCTTGGCCCCAATCGCAATCGCCTCCTCGGCGATCGGCCCGATCTGGTTGGAAGCGCGGAAGCAATCGACCATGTCAACGGGCTCGGGAATGTCCCGCAGGCTCGCGTAAACCGTCTCGCCCAGCAGAGTCTGTCCGGCAATCCCGGGGTTCACCGGGATGACGCGGTAGCCCTTCCCCTGCAGATACTTCATCACGAAATACGAGGGACGATTCCAGTTGGACGACACGCCCACCATCGCGATGGTTTTGACGCGCTGGAGAATGCCGCGGATTTTGGAATCTTCGTACACAAGCGGGGCGGGGTCGTTCATTTTGGGCTCCCTAATCCGGAGATGCGCGAAAACGATAAGAGTCACCACAGAGCCAGTAAGACAATGAGAAGAGTCGGGAGTGCCTCTCGATTCTTCTCACCGCCTTACTGTCTCTGTGGTGATACTTTCTTCCTGCGCGCGTGCGTCGAGTGGCGGGTGCTACCGCTCCACGCACATGGCCACGCCCATGCCGCCGCCGATGCAGAGGGTGGCGAGGCCTTTATGGGCGTCGCGGCGCTGCATTTCGTGGAGGAGGGTGATGAGCACGCGGGCGCCCGAGGCGCCGATGGGGTGGCCGATGGCGATGGCGCCGCCGTTGACGTTCACCTTGGCGGTATCCCAGCCCATGTCCTTGTTCACGGCGCAGGCCTGGGCGGCGAAGGCTTCGTTGGCCTCGATGAGGTCGAGGTCTTCGTGCTTCCAGCCGGCGCGCTCGAGTGCTTTGCGGCTGGAGGGGATGGGGCCGGTGCCCATCACCGAGGGATCGACGCCGGCGGTGGCGAAGGAGGCGATGCGGGCGAGCGGCGTGAGGCCGCGGCGGGCGGCTTCGGCGCCGGACATCATCACCAGGGCGCAGCCGCCGTCATTGATGCCGGAGGCATTGCCGGCGGTCACGGTGCCGTCCTTGCTGAAGGCGGGGCGCAGCTTGGCCATGGTTTCGATGTTGGAGTCGTGGCGGATGTATTCGTCCTGGTCGACGACGATATCGCCCTTGCGGCCTTTGATGGTGACGGGGACGATTTCGGAGGCGAAGCGGCCGGATTTCTGCGCGGCGGAGGCTTTGTTTTGCGAGGCGACGGCGAATTCGTCCTGCTGTTCGCGGGTGATTTGGTAGGCGCGGGCGACGTTCTCGGCGGTGGTGCCCATGTGGTAGCCGTGGAAGGCGTCCCACAGCCCGTCCTTGATCATGGTGTCGATGAAGGACATGTCGCCCATTTTCTGCCCGGCGCGGAGATAGGCGGCGTGGGTGGACTGGCTCATGCTCTCCTGCCCGCCGGCGACGACGATGCCGCTTTCGCCGGTGCGGATCTGTTGGGCGGCCAGCGCCACGGCGCGCAGTCCGGAGCCGCAGACCTGATTGATGCCGAAGGCGGTGGCGGCATCGGGCACGCCGGCGGCGCGGGCGGCCTGGCGGGCGGGGTTCTGGCCCTGGGCGGCGGTCAGCACCTGGCCGAGGATGACTTCGTCGACGTCGGCGGCCTCAAGCCCGGCCTTGGCGAGCGCCCCCTGGATGGCGGTGGCGCCGAGCACATGGGCGGCGACGTTCGCGAAGGCTCCGTTGAAGCTGCCGACCGGCGTGCGTGCCGCGGCGACAATGACGATATCGTCCATATCCGTGTTCTCCTTGCAGGCTTCGCCCGCCTTGGTGTGGCCTCAGTCCCCCGCGCAGTATATCGCAATGCAGCAGGGGTGTCAGCGCGCTCATTCGAGACCCCTGATCCACGCCAGCAACGGCCGCCACAGCACCCGCTCGGCCGAGGCGCCGGCGGCCATGCCGATATGGCCTGCCCTTGGTTCGATGAGGTGGGCGCGCGCCAGCAGGGCGGCAAGGGGGCGGGCGGATTCCGGCGGCACGATGCGATCGGCAGCGGGCACGGCGACGAGGGCGGGGGCGGTGATGCGGGTGGGATCGACCGGCAGCCCGGCGACCCGCCATTCGCCGCGGGCGGTGGCGTTGGCGCCGTACCATTGGCCGAGGGTTTCGCGGGCGACGGGGGCGGCGAGGGGGATGCCGTCGTTCAGCCAGTCCTCGAGTGCGACGAAGCCGATCGCGCGGGGGCTGACGGGATCGAGGTCCGCAAAGCCGCGGTATTTCGTCGCGATACCCCAGGGGTCGAGCAGGGCGAACAGCATTTGCAGCATGTCGACCGGGAGGGTGCCGCCGAAGGCGAGGGCGGGTTCGATCAGCGGCAGCATGGCGGCGAGCCTGCGGGCCGCTTCGGGGTCGGCCGCGTGGAAATCCCAGGGGGTGGCGAGCAGCGCGAGGCCGCGGGCGAGATCGGGGCGGCGTTGCGCCAAAGCGAGGGTGAGCAGCCCACCCATGCAGTAGCCGGCCAGCACCACCGGTTGGCCGAAATTGGCCACCGCGCGTTCGAGCCGCCCGGCGATATAGTCGGTGAGGCCGAAGCCGCGCTCGATTTCGCCCGGCCAGCCCCAATCCAGCAGCGTGGCACGCACCCCGTTCGCGGCCATGAAGCGCATCAGCGAGCGGTCGGACGCGAGATCGAGCACGTAGGCGCGGTTGACCAGGCTCGGCACGAACAGCACCGGCGGCCCTTCGGCATCGGGGGCGGCATAGTCCAGCACTCGGCTGCCCCCCTCCGCCCAGATCGCCGGCGGGTCGGCAAGCGTGCGAGCGTAGGGATGGGCGCGATAGGCGGCGATGCCTGTGATCAGCCCGGCATCCTGGCGCAGCGTCTCGGCCAGCACCTCCTGGCTGAAGGCGGGTTCGCGGCCCTGAAGGGCGGCGGCGATGTCAGCCGCGGCCCGGCTCCATGCCGTCGAGCCGGCGTTCAAGCTCGGCAACCCGGCGAGCGAGCTCGCCGGCGTGGCGAGCGAGGCGGTCGATTTCAGCATCGCGAGGGTCAGATGCAGCAGCAGCGGGCGCGGCCCGCGGCGCATCAGCGGCCCCACCTCCCCCTGCATGGAGGCCGTCATGGCGCGGCAGCGCCTTCATCGCGCTTGCCGCCACCCCTGCCCATATGGCGAGCCAGGTGCGCCACGTCTCCTGCGCCTCGCGATCGGCGGCCAGCGCCGCCAGTTCGCTCTGCCACAAAGTGATCCAATCCTGCGCCAGTTTGCCGAGATCCGGCGCAGTATCTGGCGCATGGGGTTCGCTCATCCGCCATTCGTCCTCCGGCGCCCCTCGTCCGTCGCATCACGCGTTGGATGTTGCGCTGCATCATGCTAGCGTGATTCCCGATCAACCGCGAGTGTGAGCGATGTCGCAGACCAAAGAGACCGACCCGGCCGGCTCCGGCGACAAACCGCCGGTCGTCGTCAAGAAATACGCCAACCGACGGCTCTATAACACGGAGAGCTCGAGCTATATCACGCTCGATTCGCTCGCTGAAATGGTGCGTGGCGGCCGGGATTTCGTCGTCTATGACGCCAAGACCGGCGAGGATATCACCCGCTCCGTCCTCACCCAGATCATCGTCGAGGAGGAGGCCAAGGGCCGCGCTTTGCTGCCCACCGGCTTCCTGCGCCAACTCATCGGCTTCTACGGTGACTCGATGCAGGGCCTGGTGCCGAATTTCCTGGAGCAATCCCTGGCCAATTTCGGCCGCCAGCAGGAGCAGGTCCGCCAGGCCGTCGAAAAGACCATGGGCAGCATCTTCCCCTTCGGCAACATCAGCAATCTCGGCAATCTGGAAGAGGTCAGCCGGCAGAACATGGCGATGATGGAGCGGGCGATGAGCCTCTTCACTCCCTTCATGCCCGCCGAAGCCCCCAAGCCCGCCGCCCCCCAGGACGAGTCCGAGCGGCTGCGCGCCGAAATCGCTCGCCTCTCGGCCGAACTCGCCGCACTCAAGAAAGGCTGATCCATGTCCTGGGCCCAGAATGGCGGCAGCTTCTCCCTCGGAGACCTTGAGGTTCAGAAGGGCGGCGTCATCCGTGATGCGAAAATCATCTGGCAGAGCCATGGCACGCTGAATGCGGCCAAGGACAACGTCATCCTCTACCCCTGCTCCTACACCGCCACCCACCCCGACATGGCCTGGCTGATCGGCCCCGATGGCATCCTGGACCCCACGCGCTGGTTCATCGTCATCCCCAACATGTTCTCCAACGGCGTCTCCTCCTCCGCCGCCGAGCAAGCGGACTGGCCGACGATCGTGACCTCCTACGACAACGTCACCGCCCAGGCGCGGATGCTGCGCGAGGTGTTCGGCATTGAGCGCCTCGCTGCCGTCTACGGCTTCTCGATGGGCGCCCAGCAGGCGTATCACTGGGCCGCCCTGTTCCCCGGCCAGGTCGAGCGCGCCTTCGCCGTCTGCGGCACCGCCCGCACCGCCACCCACAACAAGGTGTTCCTCTCGAGCCTGCTCCGCACCCTCGAAGCCGCGCCCGAATACATCGGCAACGGCCAGTTCTCCGCCGAACCGCGCAAGGCCCTCAAGGCCTTCGCCCATATCTACGCCGGCTGGGCGCTGAGCCAGGATTTCTACCGCGCCAACCTTCACCTCACCGCGCTGAAGGCGCCCGATCTCGACACCTTCCTTCGCACCGACTGGGAGGAGCGCTACTTCGCCCGCAAGGCAGCCAACCTCTACGCCCAGCTCGTCACCTGGTACAACGGCGATATCAGCGACAACCCGCTCTACAACGGTGACCTCGTTGCCGCCCTCAACGCCATCCAGGCTCGCATGCTGCTGCTGCCCGGCCGCACCGACCTCTACTTTCCCCCCGCCGACAACGCCGCCGAGCTCCCGCATCTCCGGGTCGGCGAACTCCGCCCGGTGCCCTCGGTGTGGGGCCACCGCGCCGGCAACCCCAACGTCTCGGCCGAGGATTTCAATTTCCTGAAATCCGCCGTGCGGGAGTGGCTGGATCGCTGATCCAGCCGCCCGCCGCGCTTAGGGCAGGGATCTGCGTCCGGCCTCCAGCAGCATCTCGCTCACCCAGGGCCCCTCCATTACATCGGCCTGCATGAGCTTCCCCGCCGCGTGCACCCGCCCGGTGATTTCGTCCATCACCTTGACGACCGCGGGATGGTCGGGCTCGCCGGGAAAACCGAGGCTCTGGGCGAGATCGTTCGGCCCGATGCTGTACATGTCGATGCCCGGCACGGCGAGAATGGCGTCGAGGTTGTCGACGGCCGCGCGGTCCTCCAGCAGGGCGATCACCAGCATCTGGGCGTTGGCCTCCCGCAGGAAGGCTGATTTGTCGGGGATGAGGGCATTGTAGGCCGTGCCGCGATTGCCCCCGAAGGAGCGCATGCCCTCCGGGGCGAAGCGGCAGGCCCGCACCAGTTGCCGCGCATCCTCGGCGGTGGAGACGTGCGGGCCGAGGATGCCCATCACCCCGCGATCGAGGTAGCGCAGAATGGTCGAGGCGCCGATATCCGGCACCCGCGCCACGGTGGTGACGCGGTAGAGCTCGGCGGTGCGGCACAGCTCCTCCAGGCGCTCCAGATCGAACGGCCCGTGCTCGCCATCGAGGAACACGAAGTCAAAGTCGAGCTTGCCGAGGATCTCGATCACCCAGGGGGAGGGGAAGGAGAGGTAGTAGCCATAGGCCTTGCGCCCGGCGCTGGCGGCGGCCTTCACGCGGTTGGGGTGGTTCATGGTGCTTGCTCCCTCAGGCGCCCTTGAAGTCCATCATCCGCAGCAGGCCCTGCATGTAGCCGATGGCGTGCGCCCGGCCGCGATGGTTCCAGTCGCTGTCGCCGATCATGTGCGGCACGTGGTCATCGAGCAGGAAGCCCTTGAAGCCGTTGGTCTTGAGCAGCCACATCACCTCGGCGGGGTCGAAATTGCCCTCGCCGATGAAGCACTCGGTGAAGTTCGGCACGGTGCCCTGCACGTCGCGGAAATGGGCGTAGTGGATGCGCCCCTTGGGGCCGAAAAACTCGATCATCTCGCGCACGTTGACGGCCCCGCCGACCATCTCGGAGCAGCAGCCGAGGCAGAGGTTGAGCCCCCAGGCCGGGCTGTCCGGGTTCAGCGCCCAGGCGCGCTTGAAATCCTCGGGCTGGCGGAAAATGCGCGCCACACCGCCGAGCATAGCCACCGGTGGGTCATCAGGGTGCAGGGCGATCTTCATGCCCTCTTCCTCGGCCACCGGCAGCACGGCGTTGATGAAGTAGCGGTAATTGTCGAACATCCGCTCGGCATCCACCACCGGCTCATTGCGGCCGAACACCGGCATCGTCTCGAGCCGCCCGAGGCCGGAGGGGAGGAACTGGCGCAGATCGTCGGCGTTCTCCATGGCATCCACCACCGCCATATCGAACTGGGTGGCGCCGGCGCCACCGCGGGCGGGGGCCATGCGCTCGGTGCGCCACACCGAGTTCGGCATGAAATGCAGCCCGAGGATGGGGATGCCGGCGCGGGCCATGTTGCGCAGCGTGGTCTGGTAGTGCTCGATCTGCTCGTCCCGCCCGGGCAGGCCGAGCAGCGCCTTGTGGTAGAAATGGGTCGGCACGTTCTCGATCGCCTCGATCTCGAGCCCCTGGGCGGCGGCGGTCTCCACCAGGCCGCGCAGGTCCTTGTATTCCCAATGCGTGTCGCCCGGCAGGCTCGGCGTGTTGAGCTGCAATCCCTTCACCCCGAGTGCGGCGGCGAAGGACATCTTGTCCTCGGTCAGCGCGTGGAACTGCCCCACCGCGACCCTGATTCCCGTGTCAGCCATCGATGTTTTCTCCCTCTCGCAAAGCCGTTCAACCCTTCACCGAACCCGCCGCCAGCCCCTGCACCATGAAGCGCTGGGCGACGAAATACAGCACCATCAGCGGCAAGGACGACAGCACCGCGCCCGCCATCAGCGGCCCCCAGGGCAGCACGTCCGACGTGATGAGATAATTCAGCCCGAGCGGCGCGGTGCGCGCGCTCTCCGAGGTGATCAGCACCAGCGCCAGCAGCAACTCGTTCCAGGCGCCGGTGAAGGTGAAGATCGCCACCGCGGCGAGGCCGGGCACCGAGAGCGGCAGCACGATGCGGATCAGCGCGCCGAGGCGCGTCAGCCCGTCGATCATGCCCTGCTCCTCGAGCGCGCGCGGCACCGAGCGGAAATAGCCCTGCAATAGCCAGGTGCTGAGCGGCAGGGAGAAGGTGAGATAGACCAGCACCAGCCCGTAGAGCGAATTGCCGAGCTGCAACCGCGCCATCAGGATCGAGAGCGGGATGAACAGCAGCGAGGTCGGCGTCAGGTAGGCGAACAGGATCAACCGCCCGATCACGCCGCGGAAGCGGGTGCGGAAGCGCACCATCGAATAGGCGGCGATGGATGAGACGGCGAGCGAGATCACGGTAACGCACCCGGCGACGATGAGGCTGTTGAGGATGTTGTCGAGGAAGCCCTTGTCGTCGAGCAATTGGCGGTAGTTGTTGAGGGTGAACACCTGCGGCCACAGCGCCGGCGTGCGGTAGATCTCGCGCGGCAGTTTCAGCGAGGTGATGATCATCCAGTAGACCGGGAACAGCACGATCAGCACCGCGATGCCGAGGACGGCATAGGTGAAGATGCGGCCGAGGAGGGCTTGGCGTTTCATGCCAAGCACAGGCAAGGCAAGCGGTTCTTTTTTGAAAAAAAGAACCAAAAAACTTTTGTCCGATTGCTGCGCGCCATCCCGGGAGTGCGCGAAGCAAACGGATAAAAAGTTTTTGCTTCTTTTTTCAAAAAGAAGCCCTTCATTCCTCCTCCCCCCGCTGCATCATCGTGGTGCCGGCGAAGACGAGGATGGCGAGCACCGGCAGCATCGCCACGGATACCGCCGCCGCTTCGCCGATGCGCTGGGTCTGCATGCCGAAATAGGCCAGCACGGGGAAGACGATGGTGGCATCCGACGGGCCGCCCTGGGTGAGCAGCCAGACGTTCTCGAAGGAATTCGCCGTCCAGATCGAGGAGAGCAGGGTGGTGACGATCACCACCGGGCGGATCGCGGGCCAGGTCACCGCCCAGAAGCGCTGCCAGGCGCTGGCGCCATCCACCCGCGCGGCCTCGTAGAGTTCGAGCGGGATGTTTTGCAGGGCGGCGAGGATGGAGACGAACCAGAACGGGAAGCCGCGCCACACCGAGGCGGCGATCACCGCGGGCATGGCGGTGGAGCGCTGGCCGAGCCAGTCGACCACCTCGGGCCAGATGCCGCTCGCGGTCAGCAACAGGTTCAGCCCGCCGCCGATCGGCTGGTAGATCACCCGCCACACCAGGAAGGCGACGAAGGCCGGCATCGCCCAGGGCAGCATGAGGGCGGAGCGCAGCAGGCCGCGCCCGGGCAGGCGCTGGTTGACCAGGAGGGCGAGGCCAAGGCCGATCGCCAGTTTGAGCGCATCGGAGGCCACGACCAAAACGACGGTGTTCTGGATCGCCGCCGAGAACGCCGGCGATTGGGCGAGGTAGCGGAAATTGCCGAGCCCGATCCACTGCCCGTCATTGCCCACCACGCGATCGGTGAAGGACACGTAGATCGCGTAGCCGAACGGGTAGGCCACCAACCCCGCCAGCAGAATGCTGACGGGGAGGAGCAGCGTGTAGGCGAAGCGGGTCTCGGATGAGCCGAAGATGGCCCTCGCCGCGCTCACTTATACTTGTCGTAGATCGCCTGGGTGACGCGCTGGGCCTCGTCCATCGCGCGATCAAAGTCCCAGTTGTCGATCACCACGCGCTGGCACATCTTGGGCACCACCCAATTATCCCAGGCGTCCGCGAAGGCGGCGTTATAGACGTCGGGGAAGGCCGGCGGCGTGCCGCGCTCGACGAGATCGAGCAGCCCGGCGTGGATGGCGTCCTTGCCGTCGAACACCGCGAATTTTGCCTGGGCCTTGGTCACCGGCCCGTAGATGGCATCCGCGTAATAGGCGCTCATGAAGGCGGGCTGGGCGAGGTGCTCCAGCAGCGCGCGGGCGGCATCGGGGTTCTTCGAGGATTTCGGGATGGCGCGCACATTGGGGCCGACCGCCGAGACGGTGCCCTTCGGCCCGGCCGGCAGCGACGAATAGAGCGTGGAATTGAACAGCTCCGGGTCCTGCGACTTGGCGGCGATGCCGACCGAGCCGGTATTGGCGATGAAGGCGGTCTGGCCGGAGAGATAGGCGTTGTTGTCGCCCGCGCCGTCCCAGGTGGTGTTGCCCGGCGGGAACAGCTTCTTGTCCCAGGCGTTCTTCACCCAGCGCAGATATTCCCGCGTGGCGTCGGACTTGATGGCGGCCTTGGTGCCGGTGTCGTCGGCGATGCGCCCGCCATAGGATTGCAGCACGCCGATCTGGGTATTGCCGTCGCCGACATTCGAGAGCGCCAGGCCGAGCGCGTGGAAAGGCGGCTTGTTGACGGCGGCGGCCTGGGTGACCAACTCCTCCCAGGTGGAAGGCGGCTTGCTGAAGCCGGCCTTGGCGAGCACGTCATTGCGGCGCAGCAGCAGGTTGCCGGTGATGCCGAACGGCAGTCCGGTGCGGCCGCCGGCGATCTTGCGCGTGTCGGTGGCGTTCGCGGCGGCCGAATACCAGCCGCCCTGCGCCTTGCCGACGCTCTCGTAGATATCGTCGATCGGCAGGAAAATGCCCTGGCGCGAGAGCAGCAGCAGCAGGTCCAGTCCCATGTCGAGCGCGTCAGGCATGGTGTTGGAGGCGACCGCGGCCGAGACCTTCTGCACGGTCTCGTTCTGGTTGATCATCACCACTTCGGCCTGGATGCCGTTATCGGTGCCCCATTTGCGCACGGTCTCGGCGAGCAGCTTGTTGGCCTTGTCGGAGAAAATCAGCCCGCCCCAGAAGGTGAGCTTCGAGCCCTTCACCAGCGCCGGCGCCGCGAGCGCGCTGCGGGCGCCGAGCAGCCCGATGCCCGCGCTGGTACCGAGCAGTTTCCGACGAGTCCAGCCGTTTGTCTGACGCATGACGATTTCCCCTTCGCTATTGCCGCCGCGGCCGTTCCGACCGTTTCGCACGAGACTAGGCGCAGCGCGGGACCGGTTGCAACGGCCCCGCCCGCCTTTTGGATCAGCGGTCGACGGCGGCGAACACCGCCGCACCGAGGCTGGCGCTGCGGGGATTGCCGACCAGGCTGCTGCCCATGCGGTTCATCACGTAGCCGATGGCGAGGCCGCGCTGGAGGTTGGCGCAGCCATAGGCGCCGCCCCAGCCGGAATGGCCGAAGGTCTCGGGGTCCGGCCCCCAATTCGGCAGCGTGTTGTAGGCGACGCCGCCCGCCCAGCGGCGCGGGCCGAGCAGCATGTCATCGCCGGTGAAGCGGATCTCGCGCAGCTTGTCGATGCCGGCGGGCGAGATCACCTGGGTGCCGTCGAGCGTGCCGCCATTGGCGATGGCGGCGTAGACGCGGGCGAGGCCGTGGGCGGAGGATTGGCCGTTGGCCGCGGGGATCTGCGCCGCGCGCCATGCCCGCGTATTGGGCGAGGTCGGCTGCGGCTGCGGGTTCTTGGTGGCGCGGGCGGGGATTTCCGGCGGGGCGCCGCTGCCGATGGTGGCGTTGGAGGGCGGCACGATCTCGCCCGCCCGCCAGTCATGCCCCTCGGCGAGGCCGATGTGGAAATCGGCGCCGAGCGGGCCTGTGAGCGCACCGCGCATGAAGTCGCCGGGAAGCTGGCCAGTGATGCGGTGGATCAGCTCGCCGAGCAGGAAGCCATGGGTGAGCGCGTGGTAGGAGGCCCCGGTGCCGGGCGTCCAGAACGGGGTCTGGGCGGCGAGGCGAGCGGTGGCGACGCTCCAATTATAGAGATCCTCCAGCGCGGTCGGCTCGGCGAAGCCGTTGAGCCCGGCCTGGTGGGACACCAGATGACCGACGGTGACGGCGCCCTTGCCGCCGGCGGCGAATTCCGGCCAGTGCTTGGCGACCGCATCGTCGTAGGAGATACGGCCCTGATCGACCAGCATGGCCAGCGCGATCGAGGTGATGCCCTTGCTGGCGGACCACACGTTGATCAGCGTGTCACGCGCCCAGGGCTTGGTTTCGGCGGCATCGGCGTGGCCGCCCCAGAGGTCGACGACGCAGCGCCCGCGGACATAGACGGCGAGGGCGGCGCCGATTTCACGGTCATCTCCCTCCCGGGCGAAATTGGCGGCGAAGGCGTCGCGGACGCGTTCGAAGCCGGGGGCAACGGTGCCGGCGATGTCGGCCATGGTGGTCTCCTTGGTGGGTGTCAGGTGCGCCGCACGTTCCAGAACAGCGCGAGATCGCATTCGACCACGCCGGTGAGGGACTTGCGGAAGGCGCTTTTCGGGCGCCAGAAGCCGAGCGGCACGTAGGGCACGTCCTCCCAGGCGAGGCGCTGGGCGGCTTCGAAGGCGGCCTGGCGGGCGGCGGGGTCGGCGGCGGCGAGCCAGTCTTCGTTGGCCTGTTCGGC
Source organism: uncultured Rhodospirillales bacterium (assembly GCA_903865895.1). Classification (GTDB taxonomy): domain Bacteria; phylum Pseudomonadota; class Alphaproteobacteria; order Acetobacterales; family Acetobacteraceae; genus CAIYPH01. The sequence continues at coordinate 26,700 of CAIPLM010000042.1, forward strand.
GGCTTGGTTGGAGTACCATCCGGCCCAGCCGCCATCGGCGGGGCCGCGGGTGTAGTAGTTCACCGCGGGGTTGGCGACCGAGAGCGCGGCGGCGGAGGTGTGGAACAGGCTCCAGCCACCTTTGTCCGGCGCGTCCTTGGCGTTGCGGCGGCGCAGCATGGTGCCGAAATCGGTGTCGATGAGGTCAACGTTGAAGCCGATCTTCTTCAGCAGGTCGGCGGTGAGTTGGCCCTGGCTGGAGATGAAGGTGTAGTCGGTCGGGTTGATGATGACGATCTTCTCGCCGTTGTAGCCGGCCGCCTTCAGCGCAGCCCTGATCTGGTCGTAGTTCTTCGGCGCCTTGGCCGCGGCGGCGCCGAATTCGGTCACCCCCGGCAGGCCACAGAGGAACATCGCGTGACACTCGGCCCATGCCTTGTCGTCACCGTGGATGGCCCGCATGTAGTCGTCCTGGTTCACCGCGTCCCGCACGATGCGGCGGATCGCCACGTTGTTGAAGGGCGGGTGCAGGAAGTTGAAGCGCATCACCGAGCCGAGCCCGTAGGGGGTGACGTTGCGGACGGAGATATCGGGGTGCTTGGCGAGTTGCGGCGTGAGGTCGAGCAGGGCGTATTCGTACCAGTCGATCTCGCCGCGCTGAATTGCCGCCGCCGCCGTGGCGGGGTCAGGGATGATCGACCATTCCAGCCGCTCGAAATGCGCCTGCTTGCCGCCCGAGGTCCAGTCCGCCGGCTCGTTGCGCGGCACGTAGGCGGCGTTGCGTTCATAGGCGACGCGGCTGCCGGAGGAGAATTCGGAGGCGATGAATTTATAGGGGCCGGAGCCGATCATCTCGGTGATCGGCTTGAACGGGTCGGTGCTCGCCAGCCGCTCCGGGAGAATATAGAGCGCGGTGACGGTGGCCTTGCCCAGCGCATCCAGGATCGGGCCCATCGGGCGCTTGAGGTGGATGCGGAAGGTTCGGTCGTCCACCGCCTCCATGCGGTCGGTGAAGGCGGCCAGCGACTGGCCGAAACTGTCGCGCGCCGACCAGCGCTTGATGCTGGCGATGCAATCCGCCGCGCGCACCGGCTCGTTGTCGTGGAATTTCAGCCCGTCGCGCAGCTTGAAGGTCCAGACGCGGCCGTTGTCGGAGACGCTCTCGCCCTCCACCATCTGGCGCTGCGGGCGGTTCTTGCCGTCGACGCCGTAGAGATTGTCGAACACCGCGAAGCCGTGCGAGGCGGAGACGCCGGCGGTGGTGATGGTCGGGTCGAGGAAGGAGAGGTTGGCGGAGGGCACGAAGCGCAGGGTTTTCGCGCGCATGTCCTGGGCGATGGCGGGGGTGGCGAGGGCGGCGGCGGTGCTGGCGAGCAGGGCACGGCGGCGCAGTCCGGTGGTCATGGCGCAATCCTCCTGGCCGACGTTGCGGCCTTGGGGCGCATCATGGGCGGGGATGCCGGGCCTGACAAGCAAGCCTGTGTGACGTTTCAGGCCGGGGCGCTGCGCAGAATTCGCCGCAGCGCGACGCAGAAGATCAAGATCGTCGCGGCATCGAGCAGGAACGCCATGCGGTAGCCGGCATGGGCGATCGCGAAGCCGATCACCAGCGCTCCGATGCTTTGGCCGAGGAACAGAACGAAGGCGAAGGCGGAGACCGCGGTGGCGCGGGCGTGTGGCAGCAGTTCGGTGGCGCGGGCCTGCATCACCCCGTGCAGCATGTAGAAACCGAGCCCCATCGCCGCCTCGACCGGGATGAACACCCACCATACCGGCACCAGCACCCCGGCGGCGACGGCGGCCGCCATCAGCAGCCCGCCGACGAGCGCGCAGCCGCCCTCGCCGAGGCGCGGCACCAGGCGGCGGGCGTTGCGGGTATAGGCCAGCGCGCCGATGCCGAAGGATGCCAGCACCAGGCCGACGCTGGCGTAGGACAGGCCGAATGCCTCGTGCATGTAGGGGGCGAGGAAGGGGAAGCAGCCCATCAGCAGCATGCCGTCCAGCATGCCGAAAATCAGGATGCGCCGCGCCCCGGCGTGGCGGGCCATGACGATGAAGTTGTTGAGGCTGAGGCTGCCGCCCTGGTTGCGCGGGTCCGGCAGATGGCGCCGGCGGAGCGCAAGTCCGAGGGCCAGACCGAAGCCGCCAATCGCCAGCAGCACGAACACCCCGCGCCAGCCGACATACTGGCCGAATATTCCGCCCAAGGGCCCGGCGACGAGCTGGGAGAGCACGATGCCGTTGAGGAAGCGGCTCAGCGTCACCTGTCGCTCGGCATAGGGCACCGCGTCCGCCACATAGGCCATGGCGACCGGGATAATCGCGGCACTCGCGGCCCCCGCCACCACGCGCAGCGCGGCGAGTGACAGCACGCCCGAGGCGAAAGCGCAGGCGCCGGTGCCGATGGCGAAGGCGACCAGCGCCCACAAAACCACGCGCAATTTTCCAACGCGGTCGCCCACTGGGCCGATGGCGATCTGGAACAGGCCATACGGCAGCGTATAGGCCGCCACCACCACGGAGACCGCGGGGACGGTGGTGGCGAAATCGGCGGCGATCACCGAGAGCAGCGGGTCAATCACCCGCGAGCCCGCCGAGGAGAGGAAACCCGCCGCAGCGAGCAGGAAGATCGGCAGGGCGACTTGGGCGTTCATGCCCGCCTTCATGGCGGTGCACGGCCGGCCGGCGCAAGTGGCGTTGGGACAAGCGGGGTCGGGGCAGCCCTGCTCAGCGCGTCGGGATCGTGGCGCTGCCGGCTGCGGGGGTGGCGAGTTCCTTCCACAGCGCCGCCCCTTCCGGCCGATGACCGGCGGCATGCAGGCCCGAGGCGAGCAGCGACGAGGGGCTCATCACCATGGCGCGGATGGCGCCGCAGCCCAGCCGCTGGGCCAGCCCGTCCAGCTCGGCGATCAGCGCCTGCATCACCGGCTCGGCATCCAGCAGATCGACCGCGACGAAGTGCTCGGCCACCAGCACGGGACCGCGCTCTAGGTCATCCTCGCGGCGATAGACGAACAGGCCGCAGGGAAGCGGCCGGGGTTTGCGGGTGACGACCATGATCCCCTCCCGCCCGGCCTTGCGGGGATCGGCGATACGGCGGGCGAACTGCAACCAGGCCTTCAGATCAATCCCGGGAATCGCCTCGCGAACCAGGGGATAGACACTGGGAGCCTGGTCCGGCCGCAAGGGATGACACGCGAAACCGGACATGAGGGTAACCATTAGATGATGACGTGCCACCCCATGCTGTGCGATAGCTGATGCAAGCGCGTTGACGCAGATCAAAGCGCGCGACGTTTCAAGACGCCGGGGAGTTCCAGTCCGTAGAATTACCGGCTATGACACGTGCATATTGGCGAGGCGGCGAAGAAAATTCGCCGATTGGTTTCATGTCAGTTACCCGCGCCCGGCCGTTGCTTGTCGATCCCCATCGCAGCGGGAATGATTGCGCGCATTGCGGCGCCCGGGCTCACAGCGTCTGCAACGCCATCGATGCAAGGGACCTCGACCGGCTGGCCGCAGTGGCGGTGCAGCTCTCGGTCGAACCTGGCCGCAGCTTTATCGACGAGGGCGACCCGGCGGAAAGCTTCTTCAACGTCACCGCCGGCACCGCCAAGCTGTTCAAGCTGCTGCCGGATGGCCGGCGGCAGATCACCGGATTTGCCGGCCCCGGGCATTTCCTCGGCCTCGCGGTATCCGCCTCCTATTCGTTCAGTGCCGAGGCGGTGGAGCTGATGCGGATCTGCCGCTTCTCGCGGACCAAGCTGCGCACGCTGCTGGATGATTTCCCGGCGATGGAGAAGCGCCTGCTCGAAGTGGCCTCCAACGAGTTGGTGGCGGCGCAGGAGCAGATGTTGCTGCTCGGCCGCAAAACCGCGCGCGAACGGCTGGCCTCCTTTCTGATCGCCCGCTCCGAAATGCCGGTGCATTGCCTCGGCCACAAGCCGGGCAGCGCCGAGACGGTGCTGCTGCCGATGACCCGCAGCGACATCGCGGATTATCTCGGGCTCACCATCGAGACCGTGAGCCGCACGCTGACCAAGCTCAAGGGGGAGGGGCTGATCGAGATCCCCTCAACCGAGACCATCATCATCCGCCGCCATGTCGCGCTGGACGGCATCGCCACGGGGGTGGATTCGGGCGGGACTCGCTGACCTAAAGGAGCCCGAGGGCCGCGAGGTCGCGGCGCATTTCCTCGGGTAGCGTCTCGATGCCGGAGGCCGCGGCCGCGGTGCCGAGATCCGGCGGGGCGGCAGCGGGCTCCAAATAGCGCCAGCCCTGGAATGGCCGGGTCGGCCGTCCCGCGAGGGGCACCAATTCCGGGTCGAGATGGATCGCCGCGCAGGCGCTGCCGTCGTCCCAGGTGGCGGCGACGATATCGAGCACGCGCTGGCGCACCAGCATGCTGCCGGAAATCACCCAGTAGATCGAGCCGCCATCGATGACCTCCGCAGCGCGGCGGGGGAAATTGCGGGTCTGGTGATAGAGGGTGCCGGTGCGCGCCAGCCGCGCCGCCTGCCATTCCCGCATATCATCGAGGTCCCTGGTGCCGACGGAGAGTTTGGCGATGTGAAGCATGACCGGGATGTGCGCCCGGACCGCAGCTTCGGCAAGGGCCGCGTGCGGGCCGATGGAGGCATGACAGAACGAAGACTCGCCACCGCGCGAAATCGCGCTAGCATCGCGGCACGGCGCCTCGCCGACGCGTTCTCTCGTGCCGCACGGCGCCGGGACAAGCAACGAGGCCGCGCAGGCGGCCCGAACGGAGGCGCCTTATGTCAGGACAATCCAATGGGGGCGGCACGCATCGCCCCCGCGCGGCGGCGATCATCGGCCCCTATGGCAGCGGCAAATCGACCCTTTTCGAAGCCCTCATGCTGGCCGGCGGCGCCAGTCTCAAGCGCGGCGACCCGCGCAGCCGGCGCATGGGCACCGAGCTTCGGCTCGGCCATTGCAGCTTCCTCGGCGATAGCTGGTCGCTGCTGGACTGCCCCGGTTCGGTGGAGTTCGCCTTCGAGACCGCGGCGGCGCTGAGCGCGGTGGATATCGCCGTCGTGGTGGTGGAGCCGGTGGCGGGCAAGGCGATGCTGGCCGCCCCGCTGCTCAAGCAGCTCGATGATCGCGGCATTCCCCATATCGTGTTCATCAACAAGATCGACACGCTGGAGGGCCGCGTGCAGGGCGTGCTCGATGCTCTGCAGGGGCATTCCCGGGTGCCGCTGGTGTTGCGCCAGGTGCCGATCCGCGACGGGGCGAAAATCACCGGCTATGTCGATGTCGTCAGCGAGCGGGCCTATCGCTACCGCAAGGGCCAGGAATCCGAGCTGATCGCCCTGCCTGGCGAGGTGCTGGCGCGCGAGCAGGAGGTGCGCGGCACGCTGCTGGAGCGGCTGGCCGACCATAATGACGCGCTGCTTGAGAAGCTGATCGAGGAGGTGGCGCCCTCCACCCAGGAGATCTACGCGCAGCTGCGCGCCGATCTGGCGGCGGATGCGGTGGTTGAGGTGCTGCTGGGCAATGCCGAGACCGATAACGGCATCCAGCGCCTGTGGAAGGCGCTGCGCCATGATACGCCATCGGCGGAGGAAACCGCGCAGGCGCGTGGAGTCGCTCCCGGCTCCGAGCCGGTGGCGCAGGTGGTGCGCAGCATCCATGCCGGCCATGCCGGCAAGCTCTCCATCGCGCGCATCTGGCGGGGCACGTTGAAGGATGGCGTGTCGCTGGGCGGCACCCGGCTCGGCGGCATTTTCCGCTATACCGGCGGTGAGGCGGCGAAAGTCGGGCAAGCCGAGGCCGGCGAGGTGGTGGCGCTTGGCCGCCTCGATGGCGTGCATACCGGGGCGACGGTCTCCACCGGACAGGTCGCAGCGCTCGCCTTCCCCGCCGCCCCGCCGCCGGTCTATGCGCTGGCGATCGCGACGGGGGATCGCGGTGATGATGTGAAACTCTCCGGCGCCTTGCAGAAGCTTGGCGAGGAGGACCCGGCGCTGCGCATCACCCAGGATGCCGATCTCGCGCAGACCGTGCTGCATGGGCAGGGCGAGATGCATCTGAACGCCGCGATCGACCGGCTGGCCAAGGCCTATGGGCTCCGCGTTACCACCGCGCCGCCCAAGGTGGCCTATCGCGAGACCATCCGCCGCACGGTGCACCAGCACGGGCGGCTGAAGCGGCAGACCGGCGGGCATGGCCAGTTCGCCGACATCAAGATCGACATAGCGCCGCGTGACCGCGGGGCCGGGTTCCTGTTCGTCGACAAAATCGTCGGCGGCGTGGTGCCGCGCAACTACATCCCCGCGGTCGGCGAAGCTGCGGAGGAAGCCACGCGGAAAGGCCCGCTCGGGCACCCCGTGGTCGATGTCTCGGTGACGCTGGTGGATGGCAGCTACCACGCGGTGGACAGCTCGGACATGGCGTTCAAGTCCGCCACGCGGGCTGCGATGGCCGAGGGGCTGGCGGCCGCCGAGCCGCTGCTGCTGGAGCCGTTCGACCAGGTGACGGTGCGGGTGCCCAGCGAGTTCACCTCGCGCGCCCAGCGCCTGCTGACCGGGCGGCGCGGCCAGATCCTCGGCTATGCGGAGGCCGAGGGCACGCCGGGCTGGGACGATGTGGAGGCGCTGGTGCCCCAGGCCGAGCTGCACGATTTCATCATCGAGCTGCGTTCGCAAACCCTCGGCCTCGGTTCATACTGGCGGATTTTCGACCATCTGGCGGAGAGCCGGGTGGCGGCCCGCTGACGCCTACGCTGTGAGCCGCGCGCGGCGGGCACCTTCCCAATAGGTGCCCGTCAGCGCGAGGTCGAAGCTGAACATGCGTGCCCCCGCAATGGCGATGGCGGCGTCGCCCGTGGTCCAGCGCCAGTCCGCCTCCGGTTCCGCCCAGCCGGCGGCGAGGCGCGTGTCGTCGAGCGCGATCGGCTGCCCGTCCAGGCGCGGGTTGGCGATGGCGACGCCGAGGCGCCGCGTATCGGTCTCGCCCGGCCGCGTATGGGCCGGCACCCAGCAGCGCGAGCGCAGGCGCAGCGTGTCCGCCGCGGGCAGGCGCAGATGCCATGTGCGGCCGCGGATGGCAGGGGCGAGCGCCCGCCCGCCGACCAAGGCGCGCAGAAGGGGGGCCTCGGTGCGCGCATGGCCGAGGGCTTCGGCGCGGGCGAGGATCTCCGCCTGAAGGGAGGCCAGCGCCTGCCCGCCCTGCACCAGCGTGCCGCAGGCCTGGTTCGCCCAGGCGTCGCGCGCGAAATCGGGATGCAGCTGAACGGCCCCGCCGCCATTGGCGAAGGCGGCGCGGTTGCCGGTATCGAGGTAGGATTCGCACGCCAACGCCTCGGCCAGCAGCACGTCGTGCCGCTCCAGCTCCACGTGCCAATAAGTCACGCGCGGCACCGCCATTTGCCGGATGGTCGCGCCGTTGATGAGGTGGCGGATCGGCACCAGCCTCCCATCGCGGAACACCGCGTGGTCGGGCGAGAGCAGCAGCGCCCGCCCCGGCTGCCCCGGCCCGAAGGCGCCCGGCGCCACGCGCACCGGCCGCACATCCCACGGCCTCGGGTGCCGCGCGACCTCCACGCTGCGGTGGCCGATCCAGCGGACCGGCAGGTGCTCGCCCCAGAGGTTGATGATGACATCCCCCATTGCAAGCGCCTCCACTGCGATCTCGCCCCGCGTGGTGCGGATGCGCGTGCCGGTGGCGAAGCAGGGGGCGGCGAGAGTGATGGTGGAGGCGGCGCCCGGGGTGAGGATGAAATCGCTCTGTTTATAGAGCCCCCACAGGTTGAGATGCCCGATGGGGGTGCCCTGCTTCGACCAGGTGAGCACGCCCGAACCGAAGGGTTCCCGGAAGTAATCCAGCGCATCCGGGCTTTGTTCCAGCTGGATCACGTCGGTGCCACGGAACGAGAAGATCACGGCACCGAAGTCGGTTGCCGTGCCGAGATCGAGCGTGCTGCCGCCATCCGCCATCATGATGGCCGCGCCGGACCCGATGCCGCCGAGCAGCCGAACGGTGCCCCCGGCGGCGATGGTGACGCCGCCGTTGCCCTGGACGGCGCCATCGATTTGCAGCGCATCGCCGGCATTGGCTCTCAGCCAGCCGTTGTTGGTCACGGCGGCGGCGATCTCGCCGTTGCCGGTGATGGTGAATCCGTCATCCACCGTCACCACCCCCGCCGCCGCGCCCCCGGCGGTGCCGATCTCCACCGTGGAGGTGCCATCGACGCTAAGGCGCCCGGTGTAGACGAAGGGCGGGAAATCGAGAAACGTCACCGAGGTGGAGGACAGCGTGAGCCCGCCCAGCCGAACGCTCGCCCCGCCGCTCGCGGCGATGGTGCCAGCGCCGTAAACCGCCCCGAGCGGGTAGCCGAACACCGATGCGGTGCCGAGATGCGCATTGCCCGCGACTGTGAGGCTCGCCCCCGCGCCGCTCACGCTCAGCGCATTGTCGATCTCGGCATCGCTGGCGCTCAGGCTGGCGCCGGACGCGAGGGTGAGGTGGGAGAGCTCGGTGGAGGAATGCAGCCCCCAGGCGCCGCCGACATCCACTTGGAGATGCCCGGTCAGAAAGGTGCCGGCCAGGGTGTAGGGACCGAGCACCTCGATGCTGGCCGAAGTTCCGGTGCCGCCGAGCGGCCCGGGGGTGAAGGGCGCCATGCCGAACAGCTGCACCGGGATGCTGCCATCCGGCCCGGTTGCCGGCGCGCTGCCGCTGCTCAAGTCCGTCCAGTTGCCGGCGCCCGCCCAGTCGAACGGGCCTGCGGAGGTGGCCATCAGTGCGAGCGTATGCCCGCTCGCCGGGTTGCTCGTCAGGGTCACGCTGGCGTGCGCCGTGCCGGAATTGAAGTGGAAGCTGCTGCCGAGATAGTCGCCGCTGAGCGTGATGCTGCCGACACCGGTCGCGCCGGAGAACAGGTTGATGGTGGCGCTGCCGACGTGGCCGGGCGTGCCGGCATCGAACTGTGCCGCTGTGATGCTGCCGGGCAGTGCGATGGTCTCCCCCGGCGCGAACCCGGCGATGGTGCCGGCGAACAGGCCCGGCGCATCCAGCGTCACCGCATCGGCCGCGCCGCCCATGGCGATCACCTGCCCGGCGCCGACGATGCCGCCGATCTCCAGCCCGTTGCCCGCCCCGCTATCCGCCGCATCGATGGTGCCCGCGCCGAGCACGCCACCCAGCACCCGCATGGGGTGCAGCACATCGCCCACCACATGCACCTTACCGCTGTTGACCATGTTGGCCGACAGCGTTCCGGTGAGGTCGATCGACAGCCCGGCATCCACGCTCAGCGCCCCTGGCGCCGGCGACCCGGTGGTGCCGATTTCCAGCGCCGACGTCGCATCGATGGTGATCGACGGGGCGTCGGATGGCGCGATCGCCAGCGCGGCCATGCTGAGACCGCCCAGCCGCGCGCTTGCGTGGTCGGACAGTGTGAGCCCGCCGAAATAGGGGAAAATCCCGCCGTTGAGGGCGAAGAGCGTGACCGGCATGCCCAGCATGCCGGCGACCTCGAACGTCGTGCCGGCGCCACTCATCGCGAAATCGCCGGTGAAGGTCGCGCTGGCGGCGCGCATGCTGCCTTGCAGACTCACGCTGCCGGCGATCGGCGCGCCAATGCCGGAGCCGGTCGGCAGGGCGACCACGGCGAGCGTGTCCGCCGTGTAGGACCCGCTCAGCGCGACGGTACCGCCGACCGAGAGCGACCGGACCTGGCCGCCGCCGCTGACGGTGATGGCTGGGGTGGAGGCGATGGAGACAACGTCGTCCGGGTTGGGCAGGCTGGCGGCGCCGGACGCCTTGCCGGAGGTGATATCCGCCCAATTGCCGAGGGTTTGCCACGCACCGCTGCCGCCCTGCCACGCCAGCTCGCGCAAGATCGGGGCGTCGGTGGTGAGCGCCACGCCGCCGCCGCTTGCCTGGAGGGGAAAGGCGCGGCCGCCGTAGCTTCCGACAAGGGTGAGCGTCTCGACAACGGTGCCGCCTGCACTCAGGGCCAGTTGCCCGCCGAAAGGCAGCCCGGGGCTGGCCGTGAACATGGCGGCGTTGATCCCGGCCGGCAGCAGGATGGTGTCGCCGGCCACGAAGTCGCGCACCGCGAGCCCGCTCAGCGCGGCATTGCGTAAATCGAGCACCCCCGCCGCCCCGGCGAAATCCACCGTATTGCCGGCAGTAATGGTGCCGCTGAGCGCCAGCGTCGCCCCGGCGTCGATTTGCAGCACCCCGCCCGAGGCGCTGCCGATGCTGCCGGTGAGCGCGGCCGAGGCCGTCGTCTCGATGGTGCCGTTGTTCTGGATATTGCCGCCGATACTGAACCCGGTGCCCTTCGCCACCATCCCCGGATCGACGCGGAACAGCCCGTCCGGCTCGTTGCCGACGGTGCCGATTTCCATCCGCGCCGTGCCATCGACATTGATCGACGCGGAGCCGAGATCGATGCTGCCTGCCAGCAGGGAGCCGTGGTCGGACAGCGTGATGGCGGCGGGCGCCGAGAGGCTGCCGAACACCGCCGTCGCCCCGGCGCCGGATACCACGTAGCTGCCGCCCTGGCCGGTTCCCGTCACCATGGTCGCGCCGGGCAGGAAGGTGAGCGTCGCGCTGTTCTGCTCGGCGCCGAAACTGAACTGCCCGCCGAGCATGACATCGCTGAGGATACTCACCTGCGCCGCGGTGCCGGTGGACGTCACGGTCACGCCGACCGGCCAGACCGGGAAGGTCACGCTATCCGCGGCCCCCGGCGCCAGCGTGCCGGAAGCGTCGGTCAAATCCGTCCAGTTGAATGGGAAGGACCAATCACCGATGCCGCCATTCCAGGTGAAACTATGCGCCACGGCGACCTCATCAGGGCAGTGATGACCCGACGCTATTCATTACCTCTTCGCCCGGCAATATATTCTTCAGCCGGCGCGGGCGTGACACTCTTGTGCACCGTCATTTCCCGAGGGCGAAGGCGCGGCGCCGCTTACCCCTGGCGACGTTTGCGCAACAGCAGCAGCATCACCAGCGCCGGGATCGTCACCATCGACATCATCAGGAAATCATTGTTGTAGGCGATGATCAGCGCCTGGCGGTTGACCATCTGGTCCAGGATTATGGCGCCCTGCGCGCGGGCGGGGTCGATCAAATGGGCATTGCCTTGCAGCAGCCGGTTGAACGGCGTGAGGTCGGCGGCCAGCCCGGCATGGGAGGACTGGATGCCGCGGGCGAGCGTGAAGGCGGTGACGGAAATGCCGATCGCCGCGCCGATGTTGCGGCAGAGGGACTGCACGGCGGTGGCGTCCCCGCGCAGATACGGCGGCAGGGTGGTGAAGGAGATCACCGTCACCGGGTTCCAGATGCAGCCCATCGAGAAGCCCTGGATGATCATCGTCACCATCACCCGCGTGCCGCCGACGTCGGGCGTCCAGTGGCTCATGTCGTAGAGGGAAATGCCGAGTACGGTGAGGCCCATGGCCATGATTTTGCGCTGGTCGGTGCGGCCGCCGAGGCGGGCGATGAACATCATCGCCCCCATGGTGCCGAAGCCGCGCGGCGCCATCAGCAGCCCGGTATCGGCGACGGAATGGCCGGAGAGGTTTTGCAGATAGGGGGCGATCAGCGCGGAAGAGGCCATCATCACCGTGTTGGTGGTGAACATCAGCAGGGTCGCGGTGGTGAAGTAGCGGTCCTTGAACAGGGCAGGGGGGATGAAGGGCTTCTCGGCGGTGAACATGTGCACGCCGAAGAGATAAATCCCGAGCCCGCCCAGCACCGCCTCGATGATGATCTCGTGGGACTGGAACCAGTCCTCGGTCTGCCCGCGATCGAGCATCAGCTGGAGGGCGCCGACGCCGAGCGCGAGCACGGCGAAGCCCGTCCAGTCGAATTTCAGCTCCGGGTTGCGCGGCGCCCGCGGCAAAGTGAGGGCGAGGCCGGTGGTGGCGATGATGCCGAGGGGGAGGTTGATATAGAACACCCAGCGCCAGTCCAGCGCGTCCGTCAGGTAGCCGCCGAGGGTGGGGCCGAGGATGGGGCCGATCATCACCCCCATGCCGAAGGCCGCCATCGCCTGGCTGCGCTTCTCGGCGGGGTAGATGTCCAGCATGGTGGCCTGGCTGAGCGGCACAAGGGCGGCGCCGAACACGCCCTGGAGGACGCGGAACAGCACCATCTGGGTCAGCGACTGTGCGGCGCCGCACAGCATCGAGCTGAGGGTGAAGCCGATCAGGCAGGTGAGATAGAGATTTTTGCGGCCGAAGCGCGCGGAGATCCAGCCGATCGGCGCGGTGCCGATGGCGGAGGCGATGACGTAGGAGGTCAGCACCCAGGAGATCTGGTCGAGCGTGGTGTTGAGGCTGCCCTGCATATAGGGCAGCGCCACGTTGGCGATGGTGCTGTCGAGCACCTGCATCAGGGTGCCCATCATGGAAAAGGTCGAGATCAGCAGCCGATGGCGGACGGGCTCGGTCATGCCGGCGGCTCCGGCCGGGGGGGCAGGCGCAGGCGGCGCACCACGTCCGGCCGGGCGGCGAGCCAGGCGCCGGTGGCGCCGGCGGGGGCATGGGCGAGGAGGGCGCGCAGATCGGCGGCATCATCCACGTCCATGCCGATGCGGGGCAAAGTGAGCAGCACGCAGGAAGCGCCGGCGCGGGCGGCTTCGCCCTGGTGCTTGGGCAGGCTGTCCGGTCCGAAATGCGAGGGGAACAGCGTGGGCGGGCGGCGCAGGATGGCGTTGGTGCCGGTGCCGTCACGCGAGGGCACGATCACCACATCGGCCTCGGCGGCAAAAATCGCGTCGATATCGCCGCCGGTCATCACCGGCAGGTCGAGCGGGAGGCGGAGCAGGGCGGTCACCCCCTCGCTCTCGCAGTGGCGCGATGCCGCATCGACGGAGGCGCTTTCGGAGGTCTGGGTTTCCTCATGCAGCACGCGGAAGCCGAAATCCTCCGCCATCGCGGCGATGCCGGGATCGGCAGTGACCACGTAGACCCGGGCGGGGGCGCGGGCGGCGCGGGCGGCGGCGAAGCCATCGGCGATCATGGCCGACATCAGGCTGCGGCGATCCTCCTGCACGAGCAGCGGGGCAAGCCGCTGCTTGGCGTTGTCGCGCAGCTTCACCGGCAGCAGCAGCGCCCTCACGCAGGCACACCCTTGGTGGTGGAGTATTCGAAGTGCAGCGCCGTGCCGGGATGCACGATGGGGTGGATGGCATGGGCCGCCATCGCTGCCTCCGAGAAGCCTTGCAGGATCAGCTTGAGCTTGCCGGGATAGGTGGCGACGTCCCCGATGGCGAAGACGCCGGGGATGGAGGTCTCGCAGGTCGCGGGCGTCACCGAGAGGTGGTGGCGTTCGAGCGCGAGGCCCCAGGCGGCGATTGGGCCGAGATCCATCGACAGGCCGAAGAAGGGCAGCAGCACGTCGGCCGGGAGGTCACGCAGCGTGCCGTCGAGATCGGCGACGCTGACGGAGGTGAGGCGGCCGGCATCGCCGTTCAGCGCGTGCAGCTGGTAGGGGATCACCATCTCCACCTCGCCCGCGGCGGCGGCGGCATCGAGCTGGGCGGCGCTCTCGGGGGCGGCGCGGAATTTGGGGCGGCGATGCACCACCTGGATGGAGGCGGCGATGCCGCGGAGGGCGAGTGCCCAGTCCACCGCGGAGTCGCCGCCACCGGCGATCACCACGCGCTTGCCGCGCAGATCCTCGCGGCGGCGGACATAGTATTGCACCGCGCCGGTGGCTTCGTATTCGGGCAGCCCATCGAGCGGCGGGCGGTTGGGGCCGAAGGCGCCGGCGCCGGCGGCGATCAGCACCGCCTTGCAGCGCACGATGTCGCCGAGGTCGGTCGTCAGGGTGAAATCGCCGCAGGCGCCGGCCAGGCCCTCGACGCGGCGGCCGAGCAGGCGGGGGGCGGCGAAGGGGGCGATCTGACGTTCCAGCGCGCCGATCAGCTCGCCCGCCTCGATGCCGGGATGGGCGGGGATGTCGTAGATCGGCTTCTCCGGGTAGAGCGCCGTGCACTGGCCGCCGATTTCGCCGAGCGCGTCGATCAGCACGCTGCGCAGCTTCAGCATGCCCAGTTCGAACACGGCGAACAGCCCGGCGGGGCCGGCGCCGATGATGGCGATATCGGTTTCGATCTCAGTGCGCATGGCCCGTTTAACCACAGGAAGCGCCGAGGTGGAACGGCGGCGAAGCAGGGCAGGTCAGCATGATGGCGCGCGGGTGGCGGGCGGGATAGCCTTCGGGGATGACCGACTCGCTGGCGCTCCCCGATCTCGCGGCCACCACGGCCCTCGCCGCCCGCCTCGCCGCGCGGCTGCGGCCGGGCATGGCGGTGCTGCTGGAAGGGCCGCTGGGGGCGGGAAAGACGGAGTTCGCGCGGGCCGTGTTGCGGGCGCTCGTGGCCGATCCGGCGCTGGAGGTGCCGAGCCCCACCTTCACTTTGGTGCAGAGCTACGACACCCCTAGAGGGCCGGTGCATCACCTCGATTTATGGCGGCTCTCCGGCCCGGGGGGGCTCGACGAGCTGGGCTGGGACGAGTTGCTGGATGACATCGTGCTGGTGGAATGGCCGGATCGGCTCGGCCCCTGGCGCCCGGCGAAGGCGATCACGGTGGCGCTGTCGCATCACGGTGAGACATCACGCCAGGCGGTGATTTCGGGGTGGGACGGGCGATGAACCTCGCCACCTTGCCGCCGGGGGCCGCCATTCTCGACGAGGTGGCGCGGCTGTGGCTTGAGCGCTTCGGCGCCGATCCGTTGGCGCGCGGGCTGATCCTGCTGCCCACCCGCCGCGCCGCCCGCGCGCTGGCCGAGGCCTTCCTGCGTGCCACCGGCGGGCGGCCGCTGCTGTTGCCGCGCATCACCGCACTCGGCGCCATTGACGAGGCGCCGCTGGCGCTGTCGGGCGCGCTCGACCTGCCGCCCGCGGTCCCGTCATCGCGGCGGCTCGCGGCGCTGTCGGCATTGATCCTGAAGTTGCCGGTCGCCGAGGGGGGCGTGGCGAGTGCGGATCGCGCCTGGATGCTGGCGCAGGAGCTCGCCGTGCTGATGGACGAGGCCGAGCGCATGGAGCTCGATCTGCCGGCGGCGCTCGATCGCGCGGCGGATGACGAGCATGCCACGCATTGGCAGCGCACACTGCAATTCCTCGCCATCGTCACCCGCATCTGGCCGGACTGGCTGGCGGAGAACGGCTTCGAAAACCAGGCGGCGCGGCAGGTGAAGCTGCTGCACGCCCAGGCGCGGGACTGGCAGGATAATCCGCCGGCCGATCCGGTGTGGATCGCCGGCACCACCGCTGGCGTTCCCGCCGTCGCACGGCTGCTGAAGGTGGTCGCCGGGCTGGAGCAGGGGCTGGTCCTGCTGCCCGGGCTCGACCTCGAGATGCAAGATGACGCCTGGGACGACGTCGGTGACAGCCATCCGCAGGGCGGGCTGAAGGCGCTGCTCGCCGGGCTTGGCGCTCGGCGGGCGGATGTGCGGCCGCTCGCCGAACCGGCGCCGCGGGCCCGCATGCTCGCCGCCGCGATGCTGCCGGCCCGGGCGCTCGGCGCCTGGCGCGATACGCCGCCGCAGCAGCCAACCGGACTCACGCGGCTGGAGGCGGCCGACGCGCAGGAGGAGACGGCGGCGATCGCGCTGATCCTGCGCGATGTGCTGGAGACGCCGGGCAAACGGGCGGCGCTGATCACGCCCGATCGCGCGCTGGCGCGGCGGGTGACGGCGGAGCTGCTGCGCTGGGGCGTGGTGGCGGATGACAGCGCTGGCGAGCCACTGGCGGAGACGCCGCCCGCCGTGTTCCTGCGCCTGCTCGCCGCGGCCTCGGCCGAGCGCTTCGCCCCGGTGGCGCTTCTCGCCCTGCTGAAACACCCGCTCGCCGCCGCCGGCATGGCGCCCGCCACCTGCCGCCGCCTCGCCCGCCTGCTGGAGACCGAGGTGCTGCGCGGGCCGAAGCCGCCGCCCGGGCTGGTGGCACTGCGCCGGGTGATCGAGGGGAAGAACCCGGAATTGGCCGATTTCCTCGCCGCACTGGAGGCCGCGTTGGAGCCTCTGCTCCGGGCGATGGCCGCGCCCCAGGGATTGCCGGGCGATATGCTCGCCGGGCTGATCGCTGCCGGCGAGGCGCTGGCCGCCACCGATGCCACCGAAGGCCCCGCGCGGCTTTGGGCGCTGGAGGAGGGCGAGGCCCTGTCGGCGGCGCTGGCGGAAGCGCTCGATGCCTTTGCCCTGCTCCCCGTGCAGCCCCGCAGCGTGCTGCCCGGCCTGCTCGATGCGGTGCTGGAAGGCGTCGCGGTGCGCAGCCGCCGGGCGTTGCGCGGTCGGGAGGCGGCGGCCGAGCATCCCCGTGTGTTCATCTGGGGCCTGCTCGAGGCGCGGCTGCAAACAGTTGACGTCGCAGTGCTCGGCGGCCTCGCCGAGGGCGTCTGGCCGCCGGCGACCGACCCCGGCCCCTGGCTCTCCCGCCCGATGGCGCGGCGCGCCGGGCTGCCGAGCCCGGAGGAGCGGATCGGCCAGGCGGCGCATGATTTCGTCATGGCGGCCTGCGCCGCGCCGGAGGTGGTGCTCTCCTGCCCGCGCCGGCGGGACGGGGCGCCGAGCGTGCCCGCGCGCTGGCTGGTGCGGCTCGATGCCATGCTGGCCGGGGCCAAGCAGCGCCTTGATCGCCACCCGGCCGCCGCCTGGGCCCGCCTGCTCGACCAGCCCGACGGCCCTGCTCGCCCGGTCCCGCCCCCCGCGCCCCGCCCCCCGGTGGCGCTGCGCCCGCGGCGCCTCAGCGTGACCGAGGTGCAGACCTGGCTCGAGGACCCCTACGCGATCTACGCCCGCCACGTGCTGAAGCTGCGCAAGCTCAACCCACTGGAGGAGGAGACCGACGCCGCCGATTACGGCTCGCTGGTGCATGACGGGATGCACCGCTTCCTCAAGAAATTCGGCGCGACATGGCCGCCCAACGGCAGGGAGGAGCTGCGCCTCGCTATGGCCCAGGCGCTCGAACACGCCGGCCTGCGCCGTGCGCTGACCGAATGGTGGGCACCACGGCTGGAGCGCATTGCTGACTGGGTTGCCGAGGAGGAATCCCGCCGTCGCGCGACGAACCCTCCGGCCCATATCGTGCCGGAAAAGTCAGGCACGCTGCTCATGCCTGAGGCCAATTTCGAACTCCGCGGCCGGGCCGATCGCATCGAGCGGCGGGAAGACGGGCGGCTGGCGATCTTCGATTACAAGACCGGCAAGCCACCTGGGCAGAAACAGGTCGATGCCGGTTTCGCCCCGCAATTGCCGCTGGAGGCGGCAATGGCGGCGTCCGGCGCCTTCGGGGCGGAACTCGCGGGCCAGGCAGCCGAACTGATCTACTGGCAACTCGGCGGCGGCTTCGCGCCCGGCGAGGCGGTGAGCCTGTTCAAGGGCGACGCGGCCGCGGTGGCGGCTGCGGGCGAGGCGGCGCGCGAGAACCTCCGCGCCCTGATCGCCGCCTATGACGACCCCGATCGCGCCTACCTCGCCCAGCCCCACCCCGGCCGGGCGCCACGCTTCCCCGACTATGCCGGCCTCGCCCGCGTCGCCGAATGGAGCGCGGCGGGGGATGAGCCCGGCGACGCGCCACCCGATGGCGGCTTGGAGGGCGAGCCATGAGCCATTCCGCCCGCGCCCGCGCCCAGGCCGCCCAGCGCACCGCGTCGGACCCCATGGTCTCGGCCTTCGTCGCCGCCTCCGCCGGCTCCGGCAAGACCAAGCTGCTGACCGACCGGCTGCTGCGCCTCATGCTGCACGGCGCCCCACCCGGCCGCATCCAGTGCCTCACCTACACCAAAGCCGCCGCCGCCGAGATGGCGCTCCGCCTGCAGAAAATGCTCGGCGAATGGGTGACGCTGCCCGACGATAAGCTCGATCGCGCCCTCGCCGACCTCGACCTCGCCCCCAACGAGACGCTGCGCCGCAAGGCCCGCGCCCTGTTCGCCGAGGTGCTGGACCTCCCCGGCGGCATGCGCATCGGCACCATCCACGCCTTCTGCCAGTCCCTGCTGCGGCGCTTCCCGCTTGAGGCGGCGCTCTCCCCGCATTTCCGCCTGATCGACGAGCGCGACTCCCGTGTCGCTCTCGTCGGCGCCCAGGAGTCCATGCTGGAATCCGCCCATTCCGCCGAACGCCGCGCCGCGCTCGCCGCCCTCGCCGGCCTCGCCACTGCGGCGCAGTTCGGCGATCTGGTGCGTGACCTGGTGCCCCATGGAACCCGGCTCACCGCCGATCGCGCCGCCCTCTCCCGCGTGCTCGGGGTGGCCGCGCAGACCGAGGCCGAGGTGATCGAACAGGCGGTGTTCTGGCAAGGCGAGCGCGACCTCCGCCACGCTGCCCAAGTCGCCGCCCGCGACGGCGCCGCCACCGCGAAAGGCAATGCCACCCGTATTCTCGAATTCCTCTCCATCCCCGGCGAGGAACGCGCCGAGCACTGGGCGGAATGGCGCGACATCTTCCTCCGCCCCGGCGGCGAGCTTCGCGGCGCCTCCGTCTTCGCCAACAAGAAACTCACCGACGCCCACCCCGATCTGCTCGACGTCTTCATCGCCGAACAGGCCCGCGTCGCCGCCATCGAGGATGATCGCCGGGCCGTGCGCATCGGCGACGCCTCCGCCGCCCTCGCCCTCCTCGCCCGCCCCGTGGTCGACGCCTACGCCGCCGCCAAGGAGGCCGGCGGCCAGCTCGACTATGACGACCTGATCGGCCGCACCGCCGGCCTGCTGGTCGATCCCGGCGCCGCCTGGGTGCTCTACAAGCTCGATGGCGGGCTCGATCACCTCCTGCTTGACGAAGTGCAGGACACCGCCCCCGCCCAATGGCGCATCGCCGGCGCCCTCACCGCCGAGTTCTTCGCCGGCCGCGGCGCCCGCCTCGAGGACGAAGCCCCACCCCGCAGCGTCTTCGCCGTCGGCGATCGCAAGCAATCCATCTACGGCTTCCAGGGCGCCGACCCCGACCAGTTCGAAATCTGGCGTGACCGCATGCGCCGCCAGGTGAAGGGCAGCGAGGCCGAATGGCGGGATGTCGCGCTTGACGTCTCCTTCCGCTCCACCGCCCCAGTCCTGCAACTGGTGGACGCCGTCTTCGCCCAACCCCTCGCCGCATCCGGCGTCACCGAGCCCGGCGCCCTGCACCACGTGGCGGACCGTGCCGGTTTCGCCGGCCGGGTGGAACTCTGGCCCCTGGTCCCCGCCGCCGCCCTGCCGGAAACCGTGCCCTGGGCGGTGCCCGAGCGCAACGAGGGCGCCAAGGGTGCGGCCGAACTCCTGGCCGAGGGCGTCGCCACCTGGATCGCCGCCCGCGTCGGCCGGGAGCGGCTCGAAAGCCAGGACCGTCTGCTCGCCGCCGGCGACGTGCTGGTGCTCGTGCGCCGCCGCAACGCCTTCGCCCGCGCCCTCGTCCGCGCGCTGAAGGACCGCAAAGTCCCCGTCGCCGGCCTCGATCGCATGGTGCTGACCGACCAGCCCGCGGTGGCCGACCTCCTTACCCTCTGCGACGCCCTGCTCCTGCCGGAGGGCGATCTCTCCTTCGCCTCCGTCCTCACCAGCCCGCTCGGCGGCCTCGGCGATGACGACCTGATCGCCCTCGCCCCCACCCGCGAGGGCTCCCTCTGGTCGGCCCTGCGGCGGCGCGCCTCGGAGCGGCCATCCTGGCAAGCCGCGCATGATTTTTTCGCCGCCCTGCTCGCCCGCGTCGACTACACCGCGCCCCATGCCCTCCTCGCCGAAGCCCTCGGCCCGCTCGGCGGCCGGGCCCGTCTCTTCGCCCGCCTCGGCCCGGAGGCAGCCGAACCGGTCGACGAACTCCTCAACGCCGCCCTCCAATACGGCGCCCAGCACCCCCCCGCCCTGCAAGTCTTCGTCCACTGGCTCCGCGGCTCCGGCGCCGAGGTGAAGCGCGAGGCCGAAGGCGCCGGCGGCGCAGTGCGGGTGATGACAGTGCACGGCGCCAAGGGCCTCCAGGCCCCGTTGGTCGTCCTGCCCGACACCACCGTCCTGCCGCCCGACGATGCCCGCATCCTCTGGGCCGAGGACATCGGCGGCGATCCTGTCGCCCTGTGGTCCCCCCGCCGCGAACTGCGCTCCCGCGCCACCGAGGCCCTGCGCGCCCAGGCGGCGCAGCGGCGCATGGAGGAACACAACCGCCTGCTCTACGTTGCCCTCACCCGCGCCGAGGACCGGTTGGTGGTCTGCGGCTGGGAGACCAAGCGCAAACGCGCCCCCACCTGCTGGTATGACCTGGTGCAGGCCGGCTTCACAGCCCTCGAAGCCGCGACCCTCCCCTTCGATGGCGCTTGGCCCGGCGCCATGCTTGTGCATGAATGCCCGCAAACCGTGCCTGCGAAACCGGCCACCTCCGACCACACGCCCGATACAGCCCCCCTCCCATTCTGGGCCGGCCAAGCCCCAGCCTGGCATGCCGCCGAAATCCGCCCGGAGCCGCCAGTCCCCAGCCCGCTCGCCCCAAGCCGACCCGAAAATGCCGGCCTCGGCGAGGTCCCCGCCGCCGCCTCGCCGCTGGCGGAGCGTGACGCCTCCGGCCAACGCTTCCGCCGCGGCCAGCTTATCCACGCCCTGCTCCAGCACCTCCCCGCCGTGCCCCAAGCCGACCGCGCCGAGGCCGCCACCCGCTTCCTCGCCCGCCCTGGCCATGGGCTCGACGCTGCCGACGTCACCACCGTCGCCGCCGAGGTGCTGGCCGTGCTGGACGACCCCTCCCTCGCCCCACTTTTCGGCCGCGCCGGCCGCGCCGAAGTGCCGCTCACTGGCCTGATCGACAACCAGATCGTCGGCGGCGTGGTGGATCGCCTCGCCGTGCTCGATGACCGCGTGCTGATCGCCGATTACAAGACCAACCGCGCCCCCCCCGCCTCGGTCGCCCGCGTGCCGGTGCTCTATCTCCGCCAGATGGCCGCCTATCGCGCCGTGCTGCGCGCCGCCTTCCCCGGCCGTGCGGTGGACTGCGTGCTGGTATGGACCTCCCACGCCCACGCAATGCCGCTTCCCTCCGCGCTGCTGGACCGGCATGCTCCCGGCGCAGAGTCGGCCGCTTGATGCGGCGGCCGGCCCACCCACATCTGACCCCTAGCTTTTGCCATGAAAGGCCCCGCCATGAGCGAGAACACCAAGCCGGTTACCGATGACAGCTTTGCCGCCGATGTGCTGAAGGCCGATGGCCCGGTGCTCGTCGATTTCTGGGCCGAATGGTGCGGCCCCTGCCGCGCCATCGCCCCGGCGCTCGAGGAAATCGGCGCCGAGTACAAGGGCAAACTCACCGTCGCCAAGGTGAACATCGACGAAAACCCGATGACGCCGAACCAGTACGGCGTGCGCGGCATCCCCACCATGATCCTCTTCAAGGACGGCAAGGCCGTCGCCACCAAAGTCGGCGCCGCGCCCAAGAGCGTGCTCAAGGATTGGGTCGCTGGGGCTCTCTAAACGATAGGAAGCAAGCGGTTCTTTTTTGAAAAAAAGAACCAAAAAACTTCTATCCGTTTTGCTTCGGAGTTTGCTCAGGATGCTCCACAGCAAACGGATAGAAAGTTTTTGCTTCTTTTTTCAAAAAGAAGCCCTTCCTTCCCCCATCCCTACCTCGTGTAGTCATACCGAATAAACCCGCGATTCACCGCCAGCCGATCATACAGCAGGCGAGCCGTCGCGTTGCTGTCCTGCGTCAGCCAATACAACCGCGACGCTCCGGCGGCATTGGCTGCCGCGGCCACCGCCTCAATCAGCGCCCGCCCGATCCCCTGGCCACGCACGGTCGGGTCGGCGAACAGGTCCTGCAAATAGCAGACATCGTCGCCCCAGGTGCTGGCGTGGAACAGGTAATGCGTGATGCCGACCAGCCGCCCGTCGAGATAGGCGCCGAAGCCGAACAGCCCGTCACTCCCCATCATCCGCCGCCAGGTGATCTCGTAGCGTTCCGCCGGCAGGCTGGTCTTGTAGAAGGTGAGATACCCCTCCCACAGCTCGGCCCAGCGATCCCGGTCCTCCGCCCGCAGCGGCGCGATCTCGATCATGCCCCGCCCTCCGGCCCGTAGAACATCACCCAAACCGCGAAATCCGCGGAAAAATCCTCGAACCGATGCGTCTCATGCGCCGCCACAAACAGCGCGTCGCCCGGCCCGAACGGCACCCGCTCGGCCTCCCGTACGAAATACCCGCTGCCGGAGGCGACAATGTAGATCTCGTCACGCGTATGCGGCACCTGGGTGTCGCTGCCCTTGGGCTCATACCACCTCAGCTCAAGCGTGCCGTGGGTAAGCATCAGCGCGGAAAGCCGGCCTGCCGGCAGCGGCGCCGCCTTGGCCTCGGCGATGGTGACGCGGGTTGGCGTGGTCATGGCGATCTCCCGGTTGGAGATCTCACTCTGTCCGCAAATTGGTCCCGATGAAACGACCGGATCGGCCGAACATCATCAGACCAATCCACCGCCAACAGGCAGGCCCGGATGCAATTTTGAAAGAACAAGACCGCACGCAAGCGGTATCCCCCGCGCATCGCCCTCAGGCCATGCCGGTTCGCTCATCTCTGGAGGTGAAAAACCCCGCGGGTGGCCCCCGCATGCGCGCCACAGGCTGCGCCCCGCTGGTCCACACCCGCCCGGCCTCGTGCCTGCGCGGCAGCAACCGCCCATTGCGCCACGGCGCCGGCACCGCCACCCACTCGACCCAAGGCTCGTACGTGAAGTCGGCCTCTGCCTCGGCCCGCAGCACCGTCCCCAGCGCGCCAGCGTAGTCGACCTCGCGCGCCCGCACCGGCCAGCGACCCAGCAGGGCAGCCAGCAGCGCATACAGCATGGCGCCAAGAATGGCGGCGATACTGTCGGCAGCGTCCAGACGAGGGGCAGGCGGTCGGGTCATACGGCTTCGGTCACTCCTAATTTCGAGAGTGAACGTATGAAGAACTATAGCGCGGATTGCAAGCGAAATTTCCTAGTTTCGACGAATTTTCGTCGCACCATACGCCCCCAGCGGTGCGAGAACCTACTCTCCCACCCAGCCATCCGCCTTCAACACCTCGCCGGCGAGATAAAGGCTGCCGCATATCAGCACCCGCGCCGCAGGCCCGGGCGGCAACTGCGCAATCGCCGCGGCGATGGTCGGTCCCGGCCGGGCAATGCCGCCGGAAGCGGCGATAATCGCCTCCACCGGCAGCGCCAGATGCTGCCCCGGCTCGCTCACCGCCCACAGCGTGGTGGCATGCGGCAGCAGCGGCCTGAGGAATTCCGCGCTGTCCTTGGCCTGCT
Organism: uncultured Rhodospirillales bacterium; assembly: GCA_903865895.1. Lineage (GTDB taxonomy): Bacteria > Pseudomonadota > Alphaproteobacteria > Acetobacterales > Acetobacteraceae > CAIYPH01. The sequence continues at coordinate 49,914 of CAIPLM010000042.1, forward strand.
TCATGCCGACCAGAACGTGCAATGGCCGGTCCCCCCAACCGGCGACATGCGCCGTCAGCGCCTCGCCCCCACCCGGATTATGCCCGCCATCGAGCCACAGCTCCCACCCCGCCGGCAGGGTCCGCGCGAGCGCACCCGTAAGGCGTTGCAGCCGCGCCGGCCACGTGGCGGCGGCGAGACCGCGCCCATAGGCGGCCTCGGGGATCGCGAGCCCCGAGGCCCGCAGCGCCGCCACCGCGATCCCGGCATTGTCGATCTGATGCGGCCCGGGCAGGGCAGGGGGCGGCAAATCCAGCATGCCCGCCGCATCGCGAAACACCAGCCCATCGGCCGCCGCTGCGATACTCCACGCTTCTCCACGGCAACCCAGCGGCGCGCCCACCGAAGCCGCATGGGCGCGAAACACCTCCAGCACCCCGTCCGGCTGCGCCCCGGTCACCACCGGCGCGCCCGGCTTCATGATGCCCGCCTTCTCCGCCGCGATCTTCGCCAGCGTGTCGCCCAGCATCTCCTTATGGTCCATCGAAATCGAGGTGATGGCGCAGGCCGCGGGCGCCGCGATCACGTTGGTCGCGTCCGCCCGCCCGCCAAGCCCGACCTCCAGCACGCAGAGATCGGCCGGCACCCGGGCGAACAGCACGAAACTCGCGGCCATCAGCACCTCGAACACCGTAATCGGCTGCCCGGCGTTGACGCGCTCCACCTCCTCCAGCGCCGCCTCCAGCGTCGCGTCGTCCACCAGCGTGCCTGCAAGGCGAATGCGCTCATTGAACCGCACCAGATGCGGCGAGGTATACACATGCACCCGCATCCCCGCCGCCTCGCCGATCGCGCGCAGGAAGGCGCAGGTGCTGCCTTTCCCGTTGGTGCCGGCGACGTGGATGATCGGCGGCAGGCGCCGCTCCGGATTGCCCAGCGCGGCGAGCAGGCGTTCAAGCCGCTCCAGGCTGAGGTCGATCAGCCTGGGATAAAGCCCGTGCAGCCGCTCGATAATGGCTTCGGCGCGGCCCTGGCCGCGTACGTCGGAAGGGGGCGCGCTCACGCCACCTCCTTCACCTTTATCCGCAGCAGGGAGATCAGGCGGGCCAGGGTTTCCGGCAGCGCATCACGCGTCACCACCATGTCGAGAATGCCATGCGCCAGCAGGTATTCCGAGCGCTGGAACCCCTCCGGCAGCTTCTCCCGCACGGTCTGCGCAATCACGCGGGCGCCGGCGAACCCGATCTCGGCGCCAGGCTCGGCGATCTGGATATCGCCCAGCATGGTGAAACTCGCCGTCACCCCGCCGGTCGTCGGGTCGGTCAGCACCACGATGAACGGCAGGCCCTTCTCCTTCACCATGCGCGTCGCGATCACCGTGCGCGGCATCTGCATCAGGCTGATCGCGCCTTCCTGCATGCGCGCGCCGCCCGAGGCGGTGAAGATGATCAGCGGCGCGTCCTGCAGGATCGCGAGCTTGGCGGCAGCGACGATACCCTCGCCCACCGCCGCCCCCATGGAGCCGCCGACGAACTCGAAGGCCATCACCGCCACGACGGCGCGATGCCCGCCGATCTGGCCATGCGCCACGGCAATCGCGTCATCGAGCCCGGTCTTCTCGCGATGCTCCTTGAGGCGGTCGCTGAAGCGCTTGGTGTCCCGGAACTTGATCGGATCGGCCGGCACTTTGGGCAGTTCGATCCGGGTGAAACTGCCGGAATCGAAGGTCCAATTGAAGCGCTCGGCCACGCTGGCCCGCATATGGTGCCCGCAATGACTGCAAATCTTGCGGGTCTTCTCGAGTTCCGTATGGAACATCATCTGCTGGCAGGACGGGCACTGAACCCACAAATTCTCCGGCACCTCGCGGCGCCCCAGCAAGGTGCGGATTTTCGGGCGGACGAACTCGGTCAGCCAGCTCATGATGTGTCCTTATTTCCGAACGCTACGCACGGCATCAGCCAGCGCCTGCACCTGGTCGAGCACCACGCGCACGCTGTTCGGCCCGGCGCGGCCCTCGCCATCCAGCGTCGCCACCATGCCGTCGATCAGCGCGGAGGCCACCACCGCGCCATCCGCCGCCTTCACGGCGCCTGCCGCCTGAGCCGGCGAGCGCACGCCGAACCCGATGGCGATCGGCAGATCGGTGAACTTCCGGATCCGCGGAATCGCCTCGGCCAGCTCATCCGCCGAGGCGGTGCGCGTGCCGGTGATGCCGGTGATCGAGACGTAGTAGACGAAGCCCGAGGACCCCGCGAGCACCAGCGGCAACCGCGCGTCATCCGTCGTCGGCGCCACCAGCCGGATCAGATCGAGCCCATTGGCCTTGGCATCGGCGGTAATCAGGTCCGCCTCCTCGGAGGGCAGATCGACGATGATCAGCCCATCCACCCCCGCCGCGCCCGCATCGGTGCAGAAGCGGGCAACGCCGTAGGAGAGGATGGGGTTGAGGTAGCCCATCAGCACGATCGGCGTCTCGTTATTCTCCGAGCGGAACTCCCGCACCATCGCCAGCGTATGGGCCATCGTGGCGCCGGAGTTGAGCGCCCGCCGCCCGGCAAGCTGCACCGTCGGCCCATCGGCCATCGGGTCGGTGAAGGGGCAGCCGATCTCGATCAGATCGGCCCCGGCGGCCGGCATACCGCGCAGGATCTCCATCGAGGTCGCGGCATCGGGGTCCCAGGCTTCCAGGAACGGGATCAGCGCGCCCCTTCCCTCGGCCTTCAGCGCGGCGAAACGCGCGGCGATCCGGCCGGCGATCTTATGCACGCTCGCGCTTTCGCTGCCGCTCACAGCTTCACCCCCAGCGCATCGGCGACGGTAAAGATGTCCTTGTCGCCGCGGCCACAGAGATTCATCACGATGATCTGGTCCTTGCCCATCGTCGGCGCCAGCTTGCTCACATAGGCCAGCGCATGGGCGGGCTCGAGCGCCGGGATAATGCCCTCGGTGCGGGTGCAAAGCTGGAACGCATCCAGCGCCTCGGTGTCGGTGGCGGCGACGTATTCCACCCGCTTGATCTCATGCAGCCAGGAATGCTCCGGCCCGATGCCGGGATAGTCGAGCCCCGCCGAGATCGAATGGGCCTCCTGGATCTGCCCGTCCTCGTCCTGCAACAAATAAGTGCGGTTGCCATGCAGCACCCCCGGCCGCCCGCGCGACAGCGAGGCGGCATGGGCGTGCGTATCAAGCCCATGGCCCGCCGCCTCAACGCCGATCAGCCGCACCGAGGCGTCATCGAGGAAGGGATGGAACAGCCCCATGGCGTTGGAACCGCCGCCGATCGCGGCCACACAGGCATCCGGCAGCCGGCCCTCGGCCTCCCGCAACTGCACCTTCGTCTCCTCGCCGATCACGGACTGGAAGTCGCGCACCATCATCGGATAGGGATGCGGGCCCGCGACGGTGCCGATGATGTAGAACGTGTCACGCACATTCGCCACCCAGTCGCGCAGCGCCTCGTTCATCGCGTCCTTCAGCGTCGAGGCGCCGGAGGTCACCGGCACCACCTCGGCGCCCAGCAGCTTCATGCGGAACACGTTGGGCGCCTGGCGCGCCACGTCGGTCGCGCCCATGTAGACGGTGCAGGGCAGGCCAAACAGCGCGCAGACGGTGGCGGTGGCCACGCCGTGCTGCCCGGCGCCGGTCTCGGCGATGATGCGCGTCTTGCCCATCCGCTTGGCGAGCAGGATCTGGCCCATGCAGGAATTGATCTTGTGCGCGCCGGTATGGTTCAGCTCGTCGCGCTTGAAATAGACCTTGGCGCCGCCGATCGCCTTGGTCAGCCGCTCGGCGAACCACAACGGGCTCGGCCGGCCGACATAGTTCTTCAGATAGGCGTCAAGCTCGGGCTGGAACGTGGGGTCGGCGCGGGCGGCATTATACGCCTGTTCCACCTCAAGGATGAGCGGCATCAGCGTCTCGGCGACGAAACGCCCGCCGAATTCGCCGAAGCGGCCGCGCTCATCGGGGCCAGACCGCAGACTGTTCGCACCAAACGACTTGTTCAAGACATCACTCCTTACCGTGATGCCGTCATAGCAAGCCCCACCGGCCGGGCAAAGCCCGCTCCATGCCCGGGAGGTCCCAGCCGGAACCTCCCCGCGGCGCCGGCCGCTTTCAGGCCTTCGTCACGTCATAGAACAGCGCCACCCAGCTGGTCCGCGCGAAGTGATAGCCCTTCTTCTCCGCGCGATAGGCCAGCGTCTGCACCTGATTATGCACGGAGAGCCACAGCGCGCTGTCCATGATGATCTTCTGCGCTTCTGCGTAGATGGCGTTGCGCTTGGCCGGATCGTTCACCGCACGGCCCTCGACGAAGAGCGCGTCGAGCTTCGGGTCGTTCAGCTGCATCCAGTTGTAGCGGTACTTGCCGGGGGCGGGGATGTTGGCCGAGGAGAACAGGTTCTCCAGGCACATCGGGTCGGCCTGGATCCAGCGCACCGGCAGCATGTCGAAGGTGTTGTCGAAGACGATCTGCTGGTTCTTGGCGAAGGTGATCGTCTCGACCTTGAGCTCCATCCCCACGCGCTTGGCCACCGCCTGGATTTCGACGGCGGTATCCGGCTCCAGCGGCGGGGGGGCGCCGTAGAAGGCGCTGAGGCGCTGGCCGTCTTTCACGCGGATGCCATCAGGCCCCATTTTCCAGCCGGCCTGTTCCAGCAGGGCGACGGCGGCCTTGGGGTCATACTTGTACATATCCTCGCAGCCCGCCCAGTAGCCGGGGGTGGTGGAGGACAGCGCGCCATAGGTCGGCTCGATCAGGCCAAAGAAGATGTTTTCGCACAGCGCCTTGCGATCGATCGCCATGTGCAGCGCGCGGCGCACCGCGATGTCCTTGAAGATGCCGCGGCTGCCGTTGAGCTCCAGGCCGAACGGGATGCCGGCGGCGTTGCCGATCATCGTGGCGTAGCCCTTGGTGTCCTTCAGCCGCTTCATGTCGAGGATGGGCGTGACGTCGGAGATGTCGATCTCGCCGGCTTCGAGCGCCGCCACACGGGTAGAGGCGTCGGGGATGAAGCGGGTGATGACGCGCTGGACGGAGGAGGGGCCCTTGTTGACGTTGTAGCTCGGCGCCCAGTTGTACTTGTCGAAGCGCTCCAGCGTCACCTGCCGCCCCTGCTCCCAGGAGACGAACTTGAACGGGCCGGCGCCCACGGGGGCGCGGGCAAAATCCTGGTTGCCCAGGCGCTTCACCGCGGTGGGCGAAACCGGCGCCAGTGTGCCCTCGGCAAAGCTCGCGATGGCGGCGCCGAAGGGCTGCTTGTAATCGACGCGGATGGTGTGGCTGTCGATCACCTTGCAGCCGTCATAGGGGCCGAGCTGGGTGATGGCGCCTTCGGAGGCGGTTTTCGGGTCGGCGATGCTGTCGAAGGTAAACTTCACCGCCTCGGCATCAAACGGCGTGCCGTCATGAAAGGCGGCATCCGAGCGCAGCTTCAGGGTGACGGATTTGCCGTCCGGCGCCGCCTCCCAGGCGGTGGCGAGGCCGGGGAACAGCTTGTTGGAGCCGTCCGAGGCGATCAGCGGGTCAAACACCTGCGCGATCACCTGGTATTCGTGGCGTGAGCTGGTAACGCGCGGATCATAGGTCCGCGGCGCCACATCGTCCTCGCCCCAGGTGACCGTCAGCGGCGCCTGGGCGGAGGCGCCGGTGTTGAGCATGGGGGCAGCAAGCATGCCGCCGACGACGGCACGGCGGGATACCGAGGGTTTGCGGGCGGGCATGGTGTCTCTCCTGGGATGCGGGCAGCCGGGAGTGTGCGGGCGGCCCGGCCGGTGTGCAATCGTCATTTTGCGCCTTGTGCATAAGGGCGGTTTCGTATGCGATGGAGCGATGATGCAGTGCGGCAAACCGGCGGAGCGATTGGCGTGAGCGTGCGGGCGATCCTCGGCCGGCTCATCGGCGTGATCCCGACGCTGCTCATCACCTGGACCTTCGTATTCGGCGCCATGCGCCTGGTGCCGGGCGATCCGGTGCTGTTGATGCTGCAGGGCACGCCGATCAGCGACGAGGCGATGGAGGCGGCGCGCGCCAAGCTCGGCACCGACCGGCCGATCATCGTGCAATATGTCAGCTTCCTCGCCAATGCCGCCCGCGGCGATTTCGGTGACAGCTTCCGCAGCCGCCAGAAGGTGACGAGCCTGATCGCGGCCGAGTTCCCCTTCACCCTGCAACTCGCGGTCGGCGGCTTCGTGATCGGCCTGCTGCTGGGCGCCACCCTCGGCGTGGTGGCCGGCGTGTGGCCCAATGGCTGGGTCGATACGCTGTGCATGACGGCGGCGCTGGCCGGGCTTTCCCTGCCAAGTTTCTGGATCGGCATGCTGCTGATCCAGGTTTTCGCCACCTGGCTCGGCTGGGTGCCGGTGCTCGGCACCGGGTTTGACGCGCTGATCCTGCCCAGCATCTCGCTTGGCCTGTTCCTCGCCGGCGGGCTCGCGCGGCTCACCCGCAATGCCATCATCGAGGTGATGGGGCAGGACTATATCCGCACCGCGCGCGCCAAGGGGCTGACGGCGTGGCGGGTGGTGGCCAAGCACGCCATGCGCAACGCGGTGATCCCGCCGCTGACCCTGCTCGGCATCCAGTTCGCCCTGCTGATCGGCGGCGCGGTGGTGACCGAGACGGTGTTCGCCCGGCCGGGCATTGGGCGGATGCTGGTGCAGGCGGTGCTGGAGAAGGACTTCCCGGTGGTGCAGGGCGTGGTGGTGCTGACCACCGCTTGCTACGTGCTGATCAACGTCGCCATAGACATCGCCTATGGCATCATCGACCCGCGGGTGCAGGAGTGAGCGATATCCGCCGGCCGTGGTTCATCTCCCGGCTGCTCGGCGCCCCCGGCGCGGTGGCCGGCGCGATCGTGATCACGGTGATCCTCGGGCTCGCGGTGCTGGCGCCCTATCTCGCGCCCTATGACTGGAACGCCAACAGCCAGTGCCGCCGCCTCGCCCCGATGACAGCCGAGCACTGGTTCGGGTGTGACCTGTTCGGCCGCGATATCTTCAGCCGCGTGATCTACGGCGCCCGCTTCTCGTTGGCGATGGGGCTGTCCACCGTCGCCATTTCCCTGGTGTTCGGCGCCCTGCTCGGCATCGTCATCGCCTATGGCGGCGGGCGGATCGACCGGATCGGCGCGCGGGTGATCGACTCGATGCTGTGCTTTCCGCCGATTATCCTGGCCATTCTCATCGTCGCCGTGCTCGGCGTCGGGCTGATGAACGCGGCGCTCGCGGTGGGGATTTCTGGCATCCCCCGCTTCGCCCGCATCACCCGCGCCGCCACGCTCTCGCTGGCCGCGCGGGATTTCGTCGAGGCGGCGCGCTCGGTCGGCGCCGGCCATACGCGCATCGTGCTGCGCCATCTGCTGCCCAATCTCGCGCCGATCCTCATCGTGATCGCCACGCTCGACCTCGGCGGCGCGGTGCTGTTCACCGCCACCCTCTCCTTCCTCGGCCTCGGCGC
>CAIPLM010000043.1 GCA_903865895.1 uncultured Rhodospirillales bacterium
CATCTCGACGCCGCCTATACGCTGGCGCATTGGCTGCTGCGCGACCGGGCGGCCGCCGAGGACGTGGTGCAGGACGCGATGCTGCGGGCGATGCGCTATTTCGCCACCTATAGCGGTGGCAACGCACGGGCCTGGCTGCTGCGCATCGTGCGCAACGTCGCCTATGACCGGCTGAACCATCCCGCCGGGCGCGCCGAGCAGCCGCTCGACCTCGCGGCCGAAATGGCTGATCCGGCGCCCGATCCGGAGGCCAGCTTCGCGCGGCAGGAGGGTGAGGCGCGGCTGCGCGCGGTGCTGGCGGCTCTGCCGGCTGAGCTGCGCGAATGCCTGGTGCTGCGCGAGCTCGAGGACATGTCCTACCGCGATATCGCCCGCATCACCGAAGTGCCGGTCGGCACTGTCATGTCCCGCCTGTTCCGCGCCCGCCAGTTGCTGATGACCCATGGCCGCGCCGCGGTCGCCAAGGAACGACTGCCATGACCGGCACGACCCCGCATGAAACCGCCTGTGCCGAGATGCAGCTGCTGATCCAGGCTGATCTCGACGGCGAGCTCGATGCCGCCGCCACCGCCGTGCTCGCAGCCCATGTGCGGGATTGCCCGGGCTGCGCTGGCTTGCAGGCCGACATGACCGCGCTGTCCCGCAACCTGCACGGCGCGCTGCGCCCGCTGCCGGCACCGGCTCGCCTGCGCGCGGCGCTGGAGGCCCGATTGGCCCCCGCTCCGGTTGTCCGCCTCCGCCCGCGCTTGACACTGCCGGCATTCAGCTTTGCTGCCGGCGCGGCGCTTGCCGCCTCGCTGCTGCTGTTCATCCCGTTCGGCACCGATCGCGCCCTCGATGCCGAGCTGTTCAACGGCCATATCCGCGCCTTGCAGGCCACTCATCTGCTCGACGTACCCTCCACCGACCGCCACACGGTGAAACCGTGGTTCGAGGGCAAGCTCGATTTCGCGCCCAACGTGCCGGATTTCGCCGTCGACGGGTTCCCGCTTGTCGGCGGCCGGCTCGATGTGATCGGCGGACGCAGCGTCGCCGTCCTGGTCTACCGGCGCGACAAGCACCCGATCAATGTCTTCGTCTGGCCAGCCACCGGGGCCGAAGCGACGAGCGCCACGCGCGATGGATATACGCTGCGCCGGTGGACCCGCAACGGCCTCGTATTCAGCGCGGTCTCCGATCTTGATCCTGCGGATCTCGCCGCCTTCGTGCAGCTGTTCGAAACGCGGGGCTGATCCCCACAACCCCACCGCATCATCCGGCTGGCCGCGCGGGCGCCACAGCGGCATCATGACAAAATGATGACACTCTCCCCGCTCGCGCTGGCCGCAGTCCTCGGCAGCGCGGTGATGCATGCCGGCTGGAACGTCGCCATCCGGGCGCAACGCGACCGTAGGCGGGAAATGGCATTGGTGGTGGTGGGCGCGGCGGTCATCTGCGCCTGCGCCCTGCCATTCCTCACCCCGCCATCCCGCGAGAGCTGGCCCTATCTCGCCACCTCCGGCGTGCTGCATGTGCTCTATTTCATCCTGATCGGCGAAGCCTATAGCCGCGGCGGCGTCTCGCTCGCCTATCCGCTGATGCGCGGCACCGCCCCGGTGCTCACCGCCTGTTTCTCCATGGTCGTGGTGGGGGAGATGATGTCCCCCTGGGGCTGGGCCGGAGTTCTCGGGATCTCCGCCGGCGTCATCCTGATGGCCAAGCGCAGCGGGGAACCGGGCGAGGCGGCGGCGATTCCCTTCGCCCTGGCCAATTCCCTGGTGATCGCCGCCTATACCCTGAACGATGCGCTGGGAGCGCGGGCCTCAGGGTCGCCGGTGGCCTATACACTCTGGGTCGAGCCTCTCTCTCTGGTGCCCTCGCTGCTGTGGTTGCTGCGCGGCCAGCGGATCGTGTTACCGAGTGCCCGGGGGATGGCGCGCGGCCTCGGCGGCGGATTCTGCTCCATGGCCGCCTACGCGATCGCGCTGTGGGCAATGACCATCGCGCCGATCGCCCCGGTCGCCGCAGTACGAGAGACCGCGATGCTGTTTGGCGTCGGATTTGCGCGGGTGTTCCTCGGCGAGCGGCCGGGGCGCAGGGGATGGGCGGCGGTCGCGATGATCGCGCTCGGCGCGGCGCTGCTCAGGTTGGGCTAGGTGCCGACATTGGCCCAGCTCAATCGCGAGCTATGCGCCGATATCGGTCCACCTCGCACTCCGTAGAAGTCGCAATTCGTTGATTTGACGGCACCGGCGCCAGTCTCCACAAGCTGATGCCGCGCGCGAAACGCTTGAAAGCCGAGGAATATGCCTTCGCCATCCGTCGTATCTGCTGCGGCTAGCCAGTTGCGGGTGATCGGCCCCAGGCGGTAATACCGCCCTGAAGAATTTCCGAATAGTCCGAAGTCAGGAGGCCGGTCATGCCGCGTTACGTCATTCATATTGGGCCGCATAAGACCGGCACGACATTCCTCCAGGGCGCATTTCTGCAACTGCATGATACACTGCTCACGCACGGCATTGCATATCCCAAGCAGTGGCTCGGGACGCGCGGGCCAGGTCATGCCGGATTGGCGCAGCGCCTCCTTGCGGGGGGCGATGACCAGCTGAAAGAGGAGTTCGCCTCCCTTGTCGCCGGGCCGAGCGAAACCATCCTGATTTCCTCGGAAGCACTCGCGCTGCTGAGCGACGACGCGGTTGCCCTGTTGAAACAGCTCGTCGGCAATGCCCCGGTGACGATCGTCTTCTACGTCCGCCGTTGGACCGAGGTGACCATCTCCGCCTGGCAGGGTGCGATGCGGCGAGGCGATACAATTCCACTCTTGGAGCGCCTGCACCGTCAGCAGTCGGCGCCCGCCGGATCGGAGGTCATCAACCCAGCGCTAGTGCTCGATCGCTATGCCTCCGCATTCGGCGCCCACACTATTCGCCTGGTCAGCTACAACAGCTTGATCGACACCAAGACCGAACTGCTGGACCACTTCGCGGCAATGTTCCTTGGAATCACTGAAACCCTAGACGTCGACCGATCACGCCGAAACACCTCACTCGGACCGGTCGACAGCGAGGTCCTTCGAGCGTTGAACTTGATCCGCATGACGCGGGACCCCGCCCAGCCGCCTATCCGGGCAGGAGAATACGCAAAGCGGCGCGATACGCTGGACCTCACCGTGGTAAAGGCGGCGATGGGACGCACCCTGGTCCCGGTCCGCTTCAACGAGACCGCCCCCATATACGCCGAGATCGCCAGCAATGTCCTGCGCACCTATGGCGAGGCGTTCGTCGAACCTTACAAGCATGGTGAGCTCTACCCGCCCCATGTCGCCAAACCGCAGTATGTTCGCGAAGGATACATCTATGAACCAGGGGTGTTGGAGGCGCTGTTGGCCGCCTACATGCTGATCGCAAAGTCCAAGCGCCGCCAGAAAACCGCGGCCGACGAGGACGCTTAGGCCGCGCCGCGACACCCGGGTTGATCGCAAGCACGAGTTGCCCGACAACCCGCCGCAAACCACCGGGCATCGTCACATGCGCTATATTTCCACCCGCGGCGGCGCTGCTCCGCGTGATTTCACCGAAGTTCTGCTCGCCGGGCTCGCCGAGGATGGCGGGCTCTTCGTGCCGGAATCCTGGCCGCATTTCGTCGCGGCGGACTGGCGGGCCTTGCGCGGGCTGCCCTATGCCGAACTCGCCGCTCGGGTGATGCGCCCCTTCGTGGGCGACAGCATCCCCTTCGCTACGCTTCAGGCTCTGTGCCGCGACGCCTATGCCGGCTTCGGCCATGCCGCCGTGGCGCCGCTGGTTCAGGTGGACTCCAACCTCTGGGCACAGGAACTCTTCCACGGCCCGACGCTGGCCTTCAAGGACATGGCGATGCAGCTGCTCGGGCGGTTGTTCGACCATGTGCTGACCGAGCAGGGCAAGCGGGTCACCATCGTCGGCGCGACATCCGGCGATACCGGCTCGGCGGCGATCGAAGCCTGCGCCGGGCGGGAGCGGGTGAATATCGTCATCCTGCATCCGCATAACCGCACCAGCGAGGTGCAGCGCCGGCAGATGACCACCGTTCTGGCCCCCAACGTCAGCAATGTGGCGCTCGAAGGTACCTTCGACGACTGCCAGGATATGGTGAAGGCGCTGTTCGCCGATGCCCCGTTCCGCACGGAAATGCAGCTTTCGGCGGTCAACTCCATCAACTGGGCCCGCGTCGCCGCGCAGATCCCCTATTACGTCGCCTCTGCGCTTGCCCTCGGTGCACCGGATCGCGAGGTCTCCTTCGCGGTGCCGACCGGCAATTTCGGCAATGTGCTGGCCGCCTGGGCGGCGCGGCGCATGGGGCTGCCGATCAAGACGCTAGTGATCGGCTCCAACCGCAACAACATCCTTTCCCGTTTTCTCAGCACCAACGATATGTCGATGGTGCCGGTCGAGCCCTCGCTATCACCGAGCATGGACATCCAGGTGAGCTCCAACTTCGAGCGCCTGTTGTTCGAACTGCTGGAACATGACGGTGCAGCCACGGCCGCCCTGATGGCCCGCTTCCGCGCCGAGGGCCGCATGCCGGTGCCCGATGTCGCCTGGACCCGCGCCACGTCGCTGTTCCGCGGCTTCACCCTCGATGACCCCGGCACGCTGACAGAAATCGCCAGGTTGCACCGCGAGAGCGGCTATCTCGCCGACCCCCACAGTTCCATCGGCCTCGCCGCCGGCCGGCATTTCTCCGAGCCTGGAGTGCCGATGGTAGCGATGGCGACTGCCCATCCCGCCAAATTCCCCGATGCGATGGAACAGGCCACGGGGCAACGCCCTCCTCTGCCCCCGCGCCTTGCGGACCTGTATGACAGGCCGGAGAGTTTCAGTATCTGCCCCCCCGATATCGCCGCGGTCCAGGCAAAGGTACGCGCCTTGGCTTTCAGGAACATCGCCCAGAGGAATGCAAGATGAAGGTCTACCTCCATACCGGCGCCGGCAAGACAGGAACTTCGGCCATCCAGGTCGCGCTCGCGGCCCTGCGGCCGCAGCTTGCCGAGGCAGGCATTCTGTATCCGAAGGGCTTCGCAGGCACTGACGACCGCTCGGCGCGCGGGCAGATTTCTGCGGGAAATGGCATCGCACTGGGTTGGCTGATCAACCCCGCCACGCGGCGGCAGGAATCATATGACCATGCCGCAGCATTGAAATGGCTTGACGACTGCATTGCCGAGGCCGCCGGCCGGGATCTACTGTTCTCCAATGAATCCATGCAGTTCGCGCATCGGGATGAAACGCCGCTGTTGTATCAGCGCTTCCACAAGGCCGGCTACGAGATCCAAATCATCCACTATGTACGCCATGCGCTGGACCACGCGATCTCAAGCTACCTGCAAAACCTGAAACGTGGCCAAATTCAGATCCGAGGCATGCAAGACCTTGAGACATTCCTGCGCGAGTCGGCCACATGCCACTACATGCGATCATTGCAGAACCTCGCCCGTGACCTAGCGCCGGGGAAGGTGACGGTGCGGCTCTACGATGAAGAGCGATCCGCATTGGTGCCGAATTTCCTGCGGCTGATGAGCACTCAAAGCTTCCCCGAGGTGCCCACCGCGGCCGTCATCAACAGGACGCCAGACCCGGCGGAACAGGTCGTGTTCTCCACCCTTGCGGGAATGCCGGACGGCCCCAAGCTGTGTCGGATCGCCGCTGACTTGCTGCTGAACCGCGCCAGCTCGTCCCGGCTCACGCACCGTGTCCCCGCGGAAGTGGTTGATGCTTATGCCAAGCGTAACCAGCCAGTGGTCGATTTCGTCAACAACACCTATTTCGACGGCGTTGAGAAGCTCAAAATCAAGTCGGACTCGATCGTCATTGGTGACATCACGCGGCCGGCGCCGGAGGATGTGTATCGGGTGTTCGGGGACTTCTTCGCCCTGATGGTCGCTGAGCCGCGACGGCGGGGCGGCGGCGGAGGTGGGTCGCGCAAACGCCCGAAATAATCACCCGGCGCATTCGTTTTACCTCCCACGGCCTGGCCGGCGTAGATATTGCGGCGCCGCCCGACCTCAAGCGCCCACGCGCCACAGCGCCACGAAGGACCTCATGATGACGATCACGCCCAACCCCGCCATCCGCCTGACCCGGCTGCCCCAGGGGCTCACCGTCGTCACCGAACGGATGGACCGCGTCGAGACCGTCTCGCTTGGCGCCTATGTGGCGGCCGGCACGCGGCATGAGACCGCCGATGAGAACGGCGTCTCCCACTTCCTCGAGCACATGGCCTTCAAGGGCACCGAGCGGCGCAGCGCGACGCAAATCGCCGAGGAGGTCGAGGCGGTGGGTGGGCACATCAACGCCTATACTGCCCGCGAGCAGACCGCCTTCTACGTCAAGGTGCTGAAGGAGGACGTGGCGCTCGGCACCGATATCATCGGCGATATCCTCACCCACTCCAGTTTCGACCCCGATGAGCTGGAGCGGGAGCGCGGCGTGATCCTGCAGGAGATCGGTCAGGCCAACGACACGCCGGACGACATCATCTTCGACCATTTCCAGGAAACCGCCTTCCCGGGCCAGCCCATGGGCCGCCCGGTGCTCGGCACTGAGCAGCGCATCAAGACGATGAAGCGCGACGTGCTGACCGGCTACATGCGCCGTCACTACGCCCATTCCAACACCGTGGTCGCCGCCGCCGGGAATATCCACCACGAGGATTTCCTTGACCTCGTGCAGCGCCATTTCGCCGATCTGCCGCATGACCCGGCGCCGCCGGCGCTGCCCGGTATCTATGGCGGCGGCGAGTTCCGCGAGGGGCGCGACCTCGATCAAGTGCACATCGTGCTCGGCTTCCCCTCCGTCGCCTATGACGATGCCGACTACTACCCGACCATGCTGCTTTCCACCCTGCTGGGTGGGGGGATGTCCTCGCGGCTATTCCAGGAAGTGCGCGAGAAGCGTGGGCTGGTCTACTCGGTCTATTCCTTCAACGCCCCCCACGTCGATTGCGGCCTGTTCGGCATCTACGCCGGCACTGGGGAGAGCGAAGCGGCCGAGCTGATGCCGGTGGTGCTGGAGGAGCTGCGCAAGGTGCAGTCCGAGGTTCAGGCGGCTGAGTTGCAGCGTGCCCGCGCCCAGGTGAAGGCCGGCCTGCTGATGTCGTTGGAAAGCACCGGCAGCCGCTGCGAGCAGCTCGCCCGCCAGGTGCAGGTGTTCGGCCGCGTGATGCCGACTGCCGAGACGGTGGCCAAGATCGAGGCTGTCACGCTGGCCGATATCGAGCGCGCCGCGCGCCGTATCTTCCGCGCCCCGCCGACCCTGGCGGCGATGGGTCCGGCCGACCGCGTGCCTTCCCTTGCGGACATCGCCGACCGGCTGGCCGCGTGAGCCGGCCATGAGCACGCTCGATCTCCTCGCCGACCTGATCGCTAAGGCCCGCGCCGCCGGGGCTGACGCGGCTGACGCCGTCCTGGTCTCCGGCACCTCGCTTTCTGTGCAGCGGCGGCTGGGCAAGATCGAGCATCTCGAACGGGCCGAGGGGCGCGACCTCGGCTTGCGCGTGTTCGTTGGCCAGCGAGCCGCGATCGTCGCCTCATCCACCGCCGATCCGGCAGGCTTTGCAGCGCTGGCCGAGCGCGCGGTGGCGATGGCGCGTGTGGTGCCGGCGGATCCTTATGGCGGGCTCGCCGCCGAGGCCCAGGCAACCACCGCGGATCTCGACCTCGATGACCCCGCCGAGCCCTTCGCAGAGGCGCTGATTGCCCGCGCCGCCACCGCCGAGGAGGCGGCCCTCGCGGTGCCCGGCATCACCAACTCCGAAGGGGCCGAGGCTGGCTACGGCCGCACCGAGGTCACGCTCGTCACCTCGGCCGGGTTCGCCGGGCGCTACGGCCGCACCAGCCACTCCCTCTCCGCCACCGCCCTGGCCGGCAGCGGCACCGGCATGCAGCGGGACTACGACTACACCTCGACCGTGCATTACGCCGACCTTGAGGACGCCGCCGCCATCGGCCGGTCCGCCGGTGAACGTGCCATCGCAAGGCTCAATCCGGTGCGGGTCAAGACCGGGCAATACCCCGTCATCTACGATCCGCGCGTGTCGGCGGGCCTGCTCGGCCATCTCGCCGGCGCCATCAACGGCGCCTCGGTAGCCCGTGGCACCACCTTCCTGAAGGACCGCATGGGCCAACGCCTGTTCCGGCCCGGCATCAGCGTGATCGACGATCCCCGCCGCCGCCGCGGCCTGCGCTCCCGCCCATTTGACGCCGAGGGGGTGCCGACTTCACCGCTCGTGCTGGTGGAGGATGGCGTGCTGCAATCCTGGGTGCTGGACAGCCGCTCGGCCCGCCAGCTCGGCCTGGTCACCAACGGCCATGCCGCACGCGGCACCTCTGGGCCGCCCTCGCCCGCCACCACCAATCTCCACATGGCGCCCGGGTCGCTTTCACCCGCCGAGCTGATGGCGGATATCCGGGAGGGCATCTACGTCACCGAGCTGATTGGCATGGGCATCAACGGCCTGACCGGCGATTACAGCCGCGGCGCCGCCGGATTCATGATCCGCAACGGCACGTTGGCCGAACCGATCGCCGAGGTGACCATCGCCGGCACGCTGCAAGAGATGTTCGCGGCCCTCACCCCGGCCAACGACCTACGCTTCCGCCGCGGCACCGATGCGCCGACGATTCGCATCGACACGATGACCCTGGCCGGCGCCTAGCACCTCAGCGCGACGCACCCTTCTCCGCGCTTGTCGGCGCATGATACGTTATATTATAACATATCATGCACTGGAGGCCCCGAATGCGCAAATCGCTGATAACTGCCGTATTTGCCGCCCTGCTGCCCATGGCCGCGTCGGCCAGCGTCTTTGACCAAGGCGCCGTGGAGACCCGGGACTTTCGCAATCCTACCTTGGCGCGCGAGGCTCTGGCGCAGGGCGTTGAGACGGAGAGCCTGTTCGGCTTCGTATTAGGCTCAGACGTTGATCCCGCGGGCAGCCGAGGCATCGCCCTCGAAACCGTGATGGCGCTCGGCCGGCGCAGCGGCGCCTATAGGGCGGCGGGCAGCAAGCTCGAAGTATCCTACGGGGTGACGGACAGCGTCTCCGTCTCTCTTGGGCTGCTCGGCGGCTGGCGCGGGATTCGCGATGTGCCGGGCATGTCGAACGCCAATTCCCTGCGCTTCGATGGTGTGGGGACGGAGCTGCGCTGGCGGCTGCTCGACCGCGAGGAGGCGCCGGTCGGGGTCACGCTTCATATTGAACCGTCGCTGCGCTGGCGGGACGAGACGACCGGCGATCGCGGCCAGGGAATCGCCGCGGAAAACAAGCTGATCATCGACCAGGCGCTGATGCCCGGCCGGCTCTATGCCGCGATGAACCTCTTCTATGACGTCGAGCGCTTCCGCACCGCTGGTGGTGCGGCGGGTTCCTCATCCTCAGCTGGTCTGGGCGGGGCGCTGACGTATCAGGTGAGCAAGGGGCTCTTCCTCGGGATCGAGACCCGCTATCTTCGCGCTTATGAGGGCCTGAGCTTTGGGCGCTATCGCGGCGAGGCGGTGTTCGCCGGGCCCAGCCTGTTCTGGTCGCCGTCCCATGGTTTCTGGGTATCGGCGGCGGCGGATGCGCAACTCGCAGGGCGGGAGGCTGGGTCGGCGGCAGCGCTCGACCTTGCCGATTTCAGCCGGATACAGGCGCGCCTCAAAATCGGGATGGAGTTCTGATGATGGAAATATCGCGCCGGGCGCTGATCGCCGGACTACCGCTGGTGCCGATCGCCGCACGCGCAGCCACGTCGCTGCGCGTCGTGGCCTCCTTCTCGATCATTGCCGATATGGTCGCGCAAATCGGCGGGCCTCACGTCGCGGTGGCTTCGTTGGTCGGGCCGGGCGAGGACATGCACGCCTACCAGCCGCGCCCCTCCGACGCCCAGGCGGTAGCGACGGCCGACCTCATGGTGATCAATGGTCTCGGCCTCGAACCCTGGGCCGAACGGCTGGCAACGGCGGCGGGGTATCGCAAGCCGGGCGTGGTGGCCAGTCGCGGCGTGAAGGCACTGGTCGGCGGGCATCGCCATCACGGCGGCGGCCAGGCGCATGACCATGGCGCCTTTGATCCTCATGCTTGGCAGGATGTCGCCAATGCCCGCCTCTATGCGGCCAATATCCGCGACGGGTTGGTGGCCGCTGATCCTGCCCGAGCCGCCGCCTACAAGGAAGCGGCCGCAGCTTATATTGCGCGTCTATATGTGCTCGATCTCGACATCAAAGCCGCCTTCCTGCCGATCCCGCGCGCTCAACGGCTGATCGTCACCTCGCACGAGGCGTTCAACTACTACGGCGATGCCTACGCGGTGGATTTCCTCGCCCCCCGCGGCCTGTCGACCGACCATGAGCCCTCGGCCAAGGAGATCGCGGCGCTGGTCGGGCAGATCCGGGCCGAGCGAGTGCGGGCGCTGTTCCTGGAAAACACCGCCGCCCCCGGCCTCCTCAGGCAGATCGCGCGGGAAACCGGGGTGGCGATCGGTGGAACCCTCTATGGGGACGCCCTGACCGGCCCGAACGGCCCGGCGTCCAGCTACGAGGCGATGATGCGTCACAACACCGCCACCCTTGTCGCCGCGCTGCGGTGATCTGCCATGCCGTGGGGTGGCTGGTCGCCTGCCGCCTTTCGCGGCAAACCCGGCGCCCGCGACAGCGAGGGAGTGGAAGCAATGGACACAATCACCTACTGGCAGGGCGCCTGGCACGATGGCAGCCCCAATGTCATGGGCCCGCGCGATCATGCGTTCTGGCTGGGCTCGATCATTTTCGACGGCGGCCGCGCCTTCGGTGGCTGCGGCCCCGATCTCGACCTGCATGCCGCCCGCGCCATCCGCTCGGCCAATGCGCTGGGCCTGAAGCCGTCGATGACCGCCGAGGAAATCCATGCCCTGATGCTCGAGGGCATCCGCAAATTCCCTGCTGATGCGGAGCTTTACGTGCGCCCGATGTTCTGGGCCACCAAGGGCGGCAAGGGCCCGATCTCGATCGATGGCGACAGCGTCGCCTTCCTGCTGTGCATCTATGTCTCGCCGATGCCCAAGGGCGGTGGACTGACGCTCGGCCTCTGCCGCTCCATCCGCAGGCCGACGCCCGAAAGCGCGCCGACCGACGCCAAGGCTTCCTGCCTCTACCCCAACTCCGCCCGCGGGGTGGCCGAGATGCTGGAGCGCGGCTTCACCAACGGCGTGGTGCTCGATGCGCTGGGCAATGTGTCGGAGACCTGCAGCTCCAACATCTTCCTCGGTATCGGCGGCAAAGTGGTCACCCCCATCCCCAACGGCACCTTCCTCGCCGGCATCACCCGCCAGCGTACGATCCAGCTCCTTCGGGATGCCGGGGTTGTCGTGGAGGAGCGCACCGTGAAGCCGCATGAGCTCGACACCGCCGACGAGCTGTTCACCACCGGCAATGCCGGCAAGGTACAGCCGGTGACCCGCTATGAAAGCCGCGATCTGCAGCCCGGCCCGCTCGGCCGCATGGCGAATGATCTCTACATGGCCTACGCTGCCACCTGCCGGGTGATCTGAACGCGGGGTTTGAAGCGGCGTTTCAGAGCGCGTAATCTGCCGGCTTCCATCGGGAGGCCGGCATGAACACGCTGCGAGGTAATCAGGGGCCGCGATATCGCCACACCCCAGGCGAGGCCGCGCCCTACGAGACCATCCGGGTCGAGAAGCTGACGCCGATCATCGGCGCCGAGATCTCCGGCGTCGATCTGGCCGCGCTCTCCAACCAGCAATTCGATGAGGTCCATCGGGCGCTGGCCGAGAACCTGGTGATCTTCTTCCGCGACCAGCGCCTCACGCCCCGCGAGCATCTCGATTTCGGCCGCCGGTTCGGCGAACTGCACATCCACCCCGCCGCCCCCCATGAGGAGGGCGAGCCGGCGCTGATGAAAATCTACGCCGACGCCAACTCCCCGCGCGCCAATGGCGAGGGCTGGCACAGCGACGTCTCCTGCGACGAGCGGCCGCCGATGGGCAGCGTGCTCTACATCAAGCAGTGCCCGCCGCACGGGGGGGACACACTGTTCGCCTCGATGTACGCGGCATGGGACGCGCTGTCGGACCGGATGAAGACCTATCTCGACGGCATGATCGCGGTGCATGACGGCGAGGAGGTCTATCGCGGGACCTACGCCAATTTCGGGGTGCAGGATCGGCCGAGCTACCCCAAGGCCGAGCATCCCGTGGCCCGCACCCATCCGGTGACCGGGCGTAAGGCGCTCTACGTCAATCGTGGCTTCACCCGCCGCCTGCTCGGCGTGCCGCGCGACGAGAGCGACGCGGTGCTGCGCTACCTCTTCGAGCATGCGGAGAACCCGCTGTTCCAGTGCCGCTTCCGCTGGACGGAAAACACGGTGGCCTTCTGGGACAACCGCTGCGCCCAGCACCGCGCGATGTGGGACTATTGGCCGCATACCCGCAGCGGCAACCGGGTGACCATCCTGGGCGAGCGGCCGGTCTGATCGCCACGATTGCGGTATCGCACCGCAAAGCGTACGATTGGCACCCAAACAGGGAGGAACGCGGCCATGAAGGTCGGGATGTCCATGAACATGCTCACCAAGCCCGGGCGCTCCGACGCCTCGGTGCTGGCCGATCATCTCGCCCTCGGCGCGCTCGCCGAGCCGCTGGGGTTCGATTCGCTGTTTGCGCTCGAACACCATTTCACCGGCTACGCCATGTCGCCGGACCCTGTGCAGCTGCTGAGCTATTTCGCGGGGATGACCAAGCGGATCACGCTGGGCACCTCGGTGATCGTGCTGCCCTGGCATGACCCGATCCGGGTCGCCGAGCAGATCGCGCTGCTCGACATCCTCTGCGGCGGGCGCTGCCTGTTCGGCTTCGGCCGTGGGGCAGCCAGCGTGGAATACGCCGGCTTCCGAGTGCCGATGGATGAGGCGCGCGCCCGCTTCGTTGAGTCCGCCAAGATCGTCACCATGGCGCTCGCCGAGGAGAGCTTTGAATACAAGGGCGAATTCTTCGACATCCCCCGCATGTCCATCCGCCCGCGGCCCATCTCGCATCCCGAGCGGCGCTTTTTCGCCTCCTCGGTGAGCCCGGAATCGGCGGAGGTGATGGCCAGGCTCGGCTTCGGCATGCTGGTGATCATGCAGAACGAGTGGAACAAGGCCGCCGCCGACATCCACCGCCACCGCGCTCTGGCCCGCGAAATGGGCCACACGCCGCGCCCGCCGGTGGTTTCCACCAATATCTCCATCGCCCCCACCCGCGCCGAGGCGCGCGACCGGGCGGCGACCTATCTCAGCCGGAAATGGGATTCCATCGACGCCCACTACAAATTCTCCGACGGGCATCTCGGCAGCGTGAAGGGCTACGAATCATACGGTGCGGTGGCCAAGACCTACTCCAAGCTGAAGGAAGACAAGCATCGCGCCAAGGCGACGGATTTCTACGTCTCCATCCAGATCTGTGGCACCCCTGATGACTGCCTGGAACAGATCGCTGAGCTGACCCGCCTCACCGGGCTCGACCATCTCACCGCCGAATTCTCCTTCGGCGGCATGCCGGCCGAGGATGCGCAGGTCAATCTGCGCCTGTTCGCCGACGAAGTGATGCCGATCCTGCAGCGTGATCCCGCCTTCCGCGGCGGCGGCGAGCCCCAGGCGGTGATTGCCGAGGCGTCGGTGACCAGGACGAAGGATATTTTCGCGCCGGCGTAGCAGCTACTACCGCGGCGGCGCGCCCGGGCGGCGCATGATCAGCAGCAGGAGCAGCGGCACGACCACGACGTAGCTCATCATCCGGTAGTCATTGCCATAGGCGATGATGATCGCCTGCCGCTCGATCATCGCCTCCAGCAGCCCGGCACCGGCGGACACGCTGGGATCGAGGAAATGGCCGACTGCGTCGTGGTTCTGGAAAATGCGGTTGAAGGGCGTGATCAGGTTCGCCATGTCCGCGTGCGAGATCTGGGTGGTGCGCACCAACGTGAAGGAGGTGACGGAGACGCCGATCGCCGCCCCGATATTGCGCGCGAGATTCTGCATCGCCGCCGCATCCGCCCGGTATCGCGCCGGCAGAGTGGCAAAGGCGACCACCGTCATCGGGTTGAATACGAAGCCCATCGAGAAGCCTTGGAACACCAGGGTGGCGATCATCTGCGAGGCGGACATATCCGGCGACCAAGTCGCCATCATCCGCATCGATATGAACAGCCCGATCAGGCCGAATGCCATCAGCTTGCGCTGATCGACATAGCGGCCGCCGATACGGCTGGCGATCAGCATCGCGGCCATGGTGCCGAAGCCGCGCGGGGCCATCGTGGCGCCGGCAGTGGAGACGGGATAGCCGGCGAGGTTCTGCAGGAAGGGGGCGATGAGCGCCGAGCTCGCCATCAGGATGGTGCCGGTACAGAACATCATCGCGCACGAGGCGGCGAAGTTGCGGTCCTTGAACAGAGCGGTGGGCAGGAAGGGCCGCTCGGAGGTCAACATGTGCACGAGGAAGAGGTAGAGCCCGAGCCCGGCCAGCACGAACTCGATGAGAATCTCGCGCGAGCTGAACCAATCCTCAGTCTGCCCGCGATCCAGTGCCAACTGCAACGCCCCGACGCCGAGTGCCAGGGCAGCGAAGCCCGTCCAGTCGAAATTAAGGTCGGTCCGCGCGGGGGTGCTGGGCATGAACACGATCAGCCCGATCGCCGCCAGCACGCCGAACGGTAGGTTGACGTAGAAGACGTAGCGCCAGTCCAGCGCATCGGTGAGGTAGCCGCCAAGCGTCGGGCCCATGATGGGGCCGACCATGATGCCGATGCCGAAAATCGCCATCGCCTGGGCGCGCTTCTCGAAGGGGTAGATGTCCAGCATCACTGCCTGGGACAGCGGCGCCAGCGCGGCACCGCAAATGCCCTGGACGATGCGGAACACC
Source organism: uncultured Rhodospirillales bacterium (assembly GCA_903865895.1). Taxonomy (GTDB): domain Bacteria; phylum Pseudomonadota; class Alphaproteobacteria; order Acetobacterales; family Acetobacteraceae; genus CAIYPH01. Next base: position 14,888 of record CAIPLM010000043.1, read on the forward strand.
ACCATCTGCTCCAGCGTTTGTGCCGCGCCGCACAGCATTGAGAAGCCGGTGAAGCCGATCATCGAGGTGACGAACAGGTTCTTGCGTCCGAAGCGCTGGGCGAGCCAGCCGACCGGCGCGGTCATGATGGCGGAGGCGATGACGTAGGAGGTCAGCACCCAGGTCACCTGATCGATCGTGGTGTTCAGGCTGCCCTGCATATAGGGCAGCGCCACGTTGGCGATGGTGCTGTCGAGGATCTGCATCAGCGTCGCCGTCATGCAGCAGACGGTGAGTATCCCCCGGTTGGGCACCGGGTGGACGATGGCGGGCGCGGATCCGGCGGTGGTGGCGCTCAATAGGGGGCGCTCGCGCCGTCATAGTCCTGGATCGTGCCGACGGCGGGGGTGCTGATCTTGCGCAGCCGGGCGCCCTCGCCCTCCACCGCTTTAAAGATGCGCACGAAATTGCCGCCGGCGACCCCGATCACCGCCTTCTCCGACCAGCCGCGCCGCAGCAGTTCCGCGATCAGATAGGGGAAGCGCGAGACATCCTCCAGGCCGACCGGCATGGTCGGCACCCCGAAGAAGTCCGACCCGATTCCGAGATGCGCGAGGCCGACGCGGCCAGCGAGGTATTCGAGGTGGGTGACCACGTGCTCAAGCGTCGCCTTCGGGCATGGGCCATGGGTCAACTCGCGGGCGCGGATGGCCTCCATGCGGCTGGTGCCGAAGTCGTTGGCCAGCGCCTTGCGCACCGGCTCCATCCAGGCATGCACATCGGGGTTGAGGAAGTCGGGGATGAACGTGGCCATCACCAGCCCGCCATTGGCCGTCACGCGGTCCAGCACGTCATCGGGCACGTTGCGCGGATGGTTGCACAAGGCGCGGGCGTTGGAGTGGGAGAACACGATCGGCGCGGTGCTGTCGTCCAGCACGTGATGCATCACCGCGGGGGAGACATGGGCGCAGTCGATGATCATGCCGAGCCGGTTGAGCTCGCCGACCACCGCGCGGCCGAATGCCGTCAGCCCGTCATGGCGGGCCTCATCGGTGGCGCTGTCGCACCAGTCGAGCGTGCCGTTGTGGCACAGCGTCATCAGCCGCGCGCCCATGGCGTGCCATACCCGCAGCGGCGCGAGGCTGTTCTCAAGCCCGACGCCACCCTCGACCGACATCATCACCGCAATCTTGCCCTGCCGCTTGGCGCGCGCGAAATCCGCCGCCTTCAGCACGGGCAGGAACGTCTCGGGGTAGGTGTCGGTAATGCGGCGGATGATGTCGAGCTGTTCGAGTGTGGCGCGGCCGGGATGCGGAATGTCAGAGGGTATGAAGGCGGCGAAGACCTGGCCAGCCACCTGGCCTTTGCGCAGGCGAGGAATGTCGGTGTCCCCGTCATTGTGCAGTTTTCGCAGATCATAGCCGGCGACGTCGCCCTTGGCGCCGGTGCGCTGGCGGATCACCCAGGGGAGGTCATTATGCCCGTCAATCATCGGCACCTTGGCGAGAAGTTCCTTCGCTTTGGCCAGTGCCTGGGTCTTCGTCATCGCCTTGCTCGCCATTGGGCCGCCCCCGCCGATATACCGAACTGCAACATTGCGCCGGTCATCCCCCCGCTTCAAGCGCGGCCGGCGCATGGCGACCCCCATCGCGGCGCTTTCCAGCCGGCGAGCTACCAGCTAGGGTCGGGGCAGACGACGGTGGCCCGCAAGGGCTGAAACGGGAATGCGGCGCCGGGCAACCGGTCTCCGCGGCTGCCCCCGCAACTGTAGGCGAAGAGTGTTCGCCCCCATGAAGCCATTGACCCCCCAGGGGTCGAGAAGGCGGGGGCGGCGGCGGACCCACGGGGTGCCGCGCTTCGCGAGCCAGGAGACCGGCCGGCGTCGAGAGTGTTCGCGCGCGACGGGCGGGGTGCACCGGCGCAACGGGAGAAAGACCCGCAGGCGGCAATCGCTTTTGCCAAGGGACGGCCATGCGCCGCCCAGCCTGGAGGACCACGCATGCGCCGCATGCTGTTGCTGACTGCTCTCGTGCCGATATCCGCCCTCGCCCAAGCCCCGACTTTGCCGGACGTCGTCGTCACCGCCACCCGCGTGCCGACACTCATCGAGCGCATCCCCGCCGGCGTCAGCGTGATCGACCGCGCGACCATCGAGGCGTCGGGCTATTCCACCCTCACCGAGGCGCTGGCCACCGTGCCCGGCGTGCGCGTGGTACAATCCGGCGGCAATGGCGGGAATGCCAGCCTGTTCATTCGCGGCACCAACTCCAACCACGTGCTGGTGCTGCGCGACGGGGTACCGGTGAACGACCCGTCGGACCCCGGCGGCCTGTTCAACTTCGGCGTCGACAGCCTCGCCGATGTCGAGCGGATCGAGGTGATCCGCGGCCCGATGTCCAGCCTTTACGGCTCGGGCGCGATCGGCGGCGTGATCAACCTCATCACCCGCCGCGGCAAGGGCCCGGCGCAAGGCACGGCCGAGCTCGCCGCCGGCCTGCCCGCCCAGGCCCGCGCCGCCGCCACCCTCTCCGGCGCGACGGGGCGGTTCGACTACAGCTTCTCCGCCGAGGCGCGCGACGAGGCCGGCTTCGACACCACGCCGCGCCGCCAGAGCATCTACACCGGCGCCCGCAACCCCTACCGCTCCGCCAGCGCCACCATCAATCTCGGCGCGGAGCTCACCGAGGAGACCAGCGCAACCGCCTTCCTGCGCGCCCGCTCATCGACCTTCCTGCTCGATTCCCTGGGCTTCCCGGCCTATGACGCCAATTCCTACCGCGGCTTCGATACCGCGGTGAGCGGCCGCTTCGCACTCACCCATCTCCTGTTCGACGGCGCCTGGCAGACCACGCTGGCCGTCGGCCAGCTGAACAGCGACCGCCACTACCGACAGCCGCTCGAAGCCGCCGACCCCAACGCCACCAGCTCCGACACCCGCTATCATGGCCGGCGCAGTGACCTGCGCTGGGACAATACCATCCACCTCAGTGATGCCGGCCCCGCCACCGATGGCGCGGTGGTGTTCGGCGCCAGCCACACGATGGACCGTGCTAATTCGGCCCTCGCGGCCGATTTCGGCGGCTTCCCCTACCAGAACAGCACACGGGCGAGCGCCACCTCCAACGCCGGGCATGTCGGCGGCCAGACCACGCTGTGGCAGCGCCTCTCGCTCTCCGCCGATATCCGCGCCGAGGATGCGAGCTATGGCGGCAGCGCCGTCACCTGGCGGGTGGGCGCGGTGTTCGCCATTCCCGAGGCATGGTCCCGCGCCAAAATCTCCTACGGCACCGCCTTCCGCGCCCCCTCGCTCTATGACCTCTTTGGCGCCGATTCTTCCGGCTATCTCGGCAACCCAAACCTGAAGCCCGAGCGCTCCGAGGGTTGGGAGATCGGCTGGGCGATCGATCTGCCCGGCGCGGCCCGCAAGCCCGCGACTTTCGAGGTCACCTATTTCCGCAACCGCATCAACAACCTGATCCAGATCATCTACGGCCCGGGCTTCACCAGTTCCACCAGCCAGAACGTCGATCGCGCCCGCACCGAGGGGGTGGAGACCAGCCTGACCCTGCGCCCCGCCGCCTGGCTGGAGGCGGTGCTCGATTACACCCGCACCGAAACGCGGGACCTCACCACCGGCGCCGCCCTGCTGCGCCGGCCGCGTGACCAGGCGAGCCTCACGGTCCGCGCCACCCCACTTCCGGGCCTCACCGTGGCGCCGGAGATCATCTATACCGGCGCCTTCCAGGATTTCCTCAGCGATGACAACGGCTTCCCCACCGGCGTCGGCCGCGCGCGTCCGGGCACAATCATGAACCTCACCGCGACGTACCTGCTCGACGACCGCTTCACCCTGTTCGCCACCGGCCGCAACCTCGGCAATTCCCGCTTCGAGCCGGCCAACGGGTTCCAGACTCCGGGCACCTCGCTGCTGGCGGGGGTTCGCGCCCGCTTCTGATCTGCCGCCGGCGGCGGGTTTTTCCGCCGCCGACCCGCTGTGTCAAAACGCCGCCATCACAACACCCCGGGGAGCCCGCCATGGCCAAAATCATCATCTCCTGCGCCGTCACCGGCGCCATTCATCCGCCGAGCATGTCGCCGTAGCTGCCGATCACCCCCGAGGAGATCGCGGAATCCGCGATCGCCGCGGCCGAGGCCGAGGCCGGGGCCGGTATCATCCATCTCCACGCCCGTGACCCCCAGACCGGCCAGCCGACACCCGATCCGGCGGTGTTCATGCAGTTCCTGCCGCGCATCAAGCAGAGCTCGGACACGGTGGTGAACATCACCACTGGCGGAGGCCTCGGCATGATCGTGGAGGAGCGCCTGGCCGGGCCGATCCTCGCCAGCCCCGAGATGTGCAGCCTCAACATGGGCAGCATGAACATCAACATCGCCCGCGCTGGCGACAAGATCACGGAGTGGAAGCACGCCTGGGAGAAGCCCTACCTCGACATGACCGAGGACTTCATCTTCCGCAACACGTTCAAGGATATCCGCCGCGTCGTGGAAATCATGGTCAAGGGCCACGGCACCCGTTTCGAATTCGAGTGCTATGACGTCGGCCACCTCTACAACCTCGCCGATCTGCTGGACCAGAAGGTGGTTGAGGGCCCGCTGTTCGTTCAGTCGATCTTCGGCATCCGCGGCGGCAATGTGCGCGTCAGCCTCGAGGACAGCCTCTAGATCGCCAAGGGCCAGCTCGCGCAGTCCAACGCCGCGCAGGTGGCCAAGATCCGCCGTATCCTCGAAGACCTTAGCTTCGAAATCGCCACCCCGGCCGAGGCGCGCGAAATCCTGAAGCTCAAGGGCGGCGACCGCGTCGGCTTCTGAGCGCGGATTGAGCAGTTGATGAGCGGGTGCGCTTGACGCATCCGCTCAGGCTGCGCATCTGATCACTATGACATCCGACCCCTTCCTGCTGCCCGAAGACGACACCGCCGCGGAGGCCATCGCCGCGATTGCCGACGAGCTATCGGTGTTCGATGACTGGATGGAGCGCTACCAGTACATCATCGAGCTCGGCCGCAAATTGCCGCCCTTTCCCGATGCCTGGGCCGACGACGCGCACCGGGTGCCAGGCTGCCAGAGCCGGGTGTGGATGGAGGCCGTCATGCGGGACGGCAAGCTGTATTTCTCCGGCGCCTCGGATGCCGCCATCGTCTCCGGCCTGGTGGCCCTGCTGTTGCGGGTCTACTCCGGCCGCACGCCGGCCGAGATCGCGGCGACCGATCCGGTGTTCCTCAAGGAGCTTGGCCTGCTCGAGGCGCTGTCGACCAATCGCGGCAACGGCATCGCAGCGATGGCGCGCAAGGTGCGCGAGCGCGCGGCGGCCGGCTGAGGCTCAGACGTCGATCTCTATCGCGGCGAACAGCCGTTTCAGCTCATGCTCCCGGGCCGCTGCATTTCGAACGGGCCCATCGGCCAGCGGAAGCAGTCCTTCATGATGATGTCGACTTGGTCCTCGGTCGCGATGCCCTCGGCCACCACGCGCGCCGCCTCGATGCGCACGGCGCGGTTGATGCGGTTGGCGACGAAGCCCCAGATTTCCGGCTGATCCTGGATCACCACCGGGTTCTTTCCGCATCGCGCGGCCACCTCGCAGATCAGCTCGAGGGTGGCGGGCGCGCAGGCCGGGTGAGTGATGATCTCGGCCAGCCGCATGATCGGCGCCGGCTGCGCCCAGTGCCAGCCCACCACACGGTCCGGCCGGCCGCTCGCCCAGGCCAGGGCGGTGATCGGCAGGCCGGCGGTGTTGGAGGCGAGGATGGCGTGCGGCGGCGCCAGCGCGTCGATCCGGCGGAACAGGCTGCATTTGAGGGTGAGATCCTCAGGCACCGCCTCCACCACCGCATCCACCCCGTCGCAGGCCGCGGCGTCGTTCTCC
>CAIPLM010000044.1 GCA_903865895.1 uncultured Rhodospirillales bacterium
CAGAGGGCGCGATACATGACCCTGGAAACAATCGCACCGATGAGCGATCATCCCATCGTCAGCTTGCCAAAATTGGCAGACTGACACAGCAGCCAACGCTCCTCACGAGCACGCTACTACACCACGCAGTGGGACACGATCCATCGTCTGTTGCAGGCCCTGGTCGCGACCGATTTTGCCCGGCCCGTCGGCACGCGGGGTGGATACGAGGCGACCCTCAAACTTTGGCGCCTCGGCGCGCGCACCGTCGCCAGGCTCGACGTCAAGGCGCTCGCGGCCCCGCATCTCGCCCGCCTGATGGCCGAGGCCAAGGAGACCGCCAACCTCTCGGTGCTCGATGGCCGCACCATGGTCTATGTCGACCGGGTCGAGACCGACGTCTACTTCCGCGCCTATAACCAGATCGGCGGCCAGTATCCGCTGCATTGCACCGGCACCGGCAAGGTGCTGCTCGCTTACGCGGATGCGGCGGTGCAGGCAGCCGTGCGGGGCGATCTGCATGGCTTCACCCCGCGCACGATCACCGACCCGGAGGTGCTGGACGCGGAGCTTACGCGCATTCGCAAAGATGGCATTGCGACGACCCTGGCGGAATTCCGCGACGGGATCGCAAGCGTGGCCGCGCCGGTGTTCGGCGCCCATGGCCGGGTCGTCGCCGCGCTGGGCGTCTCGGGCCCGGTCTCCCGGCTCAAGCCCGCACGGATGAAGGCGCTGCGCGCGATGGTCGCAGCCACGGCGGCCCAGGTATCCCGCCTTCTCGGCGCGCCCGGCGGGCAAGCGTAGAGGCGTTGCCCGCGGCGCGGCCACGCCGTCGGGCGCGGGCGGTCAGATATCGATCCCGAGGCTCCGTCCGGTTTCGCGCACGAAGTCCCGCGCCTCAGGGTATTCCTCGGGCTTGAGGTGTTCGAGCATCAGCGGCACGCCGGGGAGGCTGCGATCCAGGCTGCTCAGGTAGGTGGCGTAGTCGAGCCCGCCATGGCCGGGGATGACTTCGTCGAAGTGGAGCGACAACTTGCCGCGAAGGGTAATGTCCTTCGCGTGCGCGCTGATGACCCAGGGGCCGAGGACGCTCACGCAGCGGTTGATCAACTCGGCCGTGTCGTAGAACTGGCGCGGCGAGACGATCAGGTTCACTGGGTCGAGGTGCGCGGCGAAGGCGGGGCGGTCGATGGCGCGGATGAGGTCGCGGTAGACCTCGGGGCTGTCGGGCAGCAGCCACTGCATCATCTCAAGCGTGAATTTCGCCCGCTTCGGCTTCACCGCGTCGATGATTTCGCGCGCGGCCTCGACGAAGGCGTCGAACCCCTTGCGGGCGAGGTTGTCTTGGTGCGGGCCGTAGTCCGAGTCATCGCCGAGGGTGCCGATATAGGTGATGGCGCAGCGAGCACCCACCTCGTCGGCCACCGCCAACCGCTCGGCGACGCGGGCGCGGGCGGCCTTGCGGGTGGCCGGGTCGGGCATCACCACCCCGCCCCAGGCGGCGACTTCGGCGATTTCCACGTCCGCCGCGGCGAAGGCATCGCGGATCGCCCGGATGCGATCGGTGTCGTTGATCGTCACCGGCGGGCAATAGGCGGCGCGATAGCCGAACGCGACATGGGCGCGGGCGATGTCGCCAGGGTCCTCCGAGGTGACGGGAACGCCATATCCACCAAGCCTGATCATTGTCCGGCATACTCCTCGGATGGGGGAAGGTTCGCGCGCAGACGCTCGATCAGCGAATCCTGCGGGATGGTCTCTAGCGGCAGGCGCACCCGGCGGCGCTCGAGGCTGCTGATGTAGAGCGCCATGGTTGCCTCGAAGCCGTGATAGGTGATGTCGCCGTTGCAACTGTGGCTGGTGTTGCTGCCATCGAGCCATTCGGCGAGTTCGCGGATGTAGAGCGGCTGTTCGTAGCCCGGGTCGAAATTACCCGGGCCGCTCAACACCTCGCCCCCGGAGGAGCGGGTCACCGCCTGCCAGCCATTGCCGGTGACGACGCGGGCGTAGCCGTGGGTGCCGTGGATGGTGATGGAGCTGTCGGTCCAGAACGGCAGGGTGCCGAGCTTGTTGTCACCGGGCACGAAATGCGGCGCATGTGCCCCGCATTCGATGACGCCGCGCACGCCGTTGGCGAATTCCATGGTGCCGAACACGAAGTCGGCGGAGGGGTGGGTGTCGGCGAGCATGCCGGTGCCCTCGGCATGGCCGCTGATCCAGCTGACCGGGCTGAAATTGTTGAACCACAGCATGTAGTGCATCAAATGGGTGCCGAGCTGGCTGAGCCAGGCGCGCGCGGTGGCGTGGATCTTGGTCACCTCGCCGATCTCGCCGGCATCGACGATTTCCTTCACGCGCTGGAAATGGGGGCCGTATTTCTGCTGGTGCGAGATGACGACCTTGGCGCCGGCGGCCTGGCACAGCGCATGGATGCGGCCGGCCTCGGCCAGTTCGGTCGCCATCGGCTTCTCGAAGGCGAGCACGCGCACGCCGTGACGCAGCGCGAGTTCCACCAGCGAAAGCCGTACCTCCGGCAGAGTGGCGAAGCAGAACACGTCCGGCCGCTCCTGGATCAGCATCTCCTCGGCATCGGCATAGGTGCGAGGAATGTTGTGCCGGGCGGCGAAGTCGGCGAGGCGTGCCGGGTCGACGTCACAGCAGGCGACGAGATCGAAGCGGGCGCTGTTCGCCTGGAAGCCCTGGGCGTGGAACATCCCGCGCCGGCCGCAGCCGACGATGACGGTCTTATAGCGGCTCATCGCATTTTCCAGTTTGCCTCTTGAGGGTAGAACATCAGCGGATCACGGAAGCTGGAGGAAGCAAAAAATGGGCGGAACGCTCAATATCGGCCTGGTCGGCTGCGGCTTCATGGGCCGCGCGCATAGCAACGCCTTTCTCCAGGCGCCGCGCTTCTTCACCGCCGGCCGCGTGCCGGTGTTGCGGGCGGTCTGCGCGCGCAACCGGGCGAGCGCCGAGGCCTTCGCCGCCACCTGGGGCTACGAGAGTGTGGAAACCGACTGGCGCGCTTTGGTGGCGCGGCCGGATATCGACCTCATCGACATCGCCAGCCCTAACGACACCCATGCCGAAATCGCCATCGCCGCCGCGGCGGCCGGCAAGATGGTGGCCTGCGAGAAGCCGCTTGGCCGCAACGCCGCGGAGGCGGCAGGCATGGCGGAGGCGGTGGCGCGCGCGGGCGTCGCCAACATGGTGTGGTACAATTATCGCCGCGTCCCCGCTGTCTCGCTGGCGCGGCGGATCATCGAGGAGGGGCGGCTGGGGCAGATCTTCCACTACCGCGCCAAGTTCCTGCAGGACTGGACGATCAGCCGCGATCTGCCGCAGGGCGGCGCCGGGCTGTGGCGGCTCGACGAAGCCGTCGCCGGCAGCGGCGTCACCGGTGACCTGCTGGCCCATTGCATCGACACCGCGCTGTGGCTGAACGGCCCGATCGCCGAGGTCTCGGCGATGAGCGAGACCTTCATTCGTGAGCGCACCCACACGCTCACCGGCGCCACGGCTCCGGTCACCATCGATGATGCCAGTGCCTTCCTCGCCCGCTTCGCCAACGGATCGCTGGCGACCTTCGAGGCGACGCGCTACGCCCGCGGTCACAAGGCGCTCTACACGCTGGAGATCAACGGCGAGCACGGCTCGATTGCCTGGGACCTGCACGACCTGCACCGGTTGCAATTCTTTGACCATCGCGACGAGGGCGCGTTGCGCGGTTGGCGGTCGATCCATGTCACCGATGGCGATCACCCCTATATGGACCGCTGGTGGGTCCCGGGACTGCAGATCGGCTACGAGCACAGCTTCGTCCACCAGGTCGCGGACTTCCTGCGCGGGCTCGACGAGGGGCGCGCGCTGGTGCCGGATTTCCGCGACGGGCTGGCGACCGATCTGGTGACCGACGCGGTGCTGGCCTCTGCGCGGGAGCGGCGCTGGGTCACGGTGACAGCGTAGCGCGTCACAGCGCGGCGGGGGCGTCGCGCCAGTCGATCGTCACCCCGTTGAGTGCGTTGCGCGCCGGGGTGAACAGGCTCTGATAGAGCGGCTCGACCTCACGCCAGGAGACAACGTGGTCGATCAGCGGGCGCAGGGCGAGCGCGCCGGAGGCCAGCAGCCGCAGCACGCCCTCGCGCACCGGCGGCTTGCCGATGAAGAAGGGGAAAACGGCGCGCAGTTCGCGGCGATGTGCGGCATCGAACGGGAATTGCATCATGCCGGGATGGTAGCCGAGGAAGGCGAAGCGGCCGCCATAGGTGGTGCAGCGGAGCGAGTCCTCCAGCACCGCATCGGCGCCAGTGGTCTCGATGACGACGTCGAAGCCCTTGGGGAAGCGCGCCGCGATCTGCTTTTCGATGGGTCCCTGTCCGGCATCGAGCGCCCAGTCGGCGCAATGGGCGGCGGACAGGGCGAGGCGGGTGGGCGAGAGGTCGGAGGCGGCGACGAAGGCGCCGCGCAGGCGGGCGAGTTGGGCGGTGGCCTGGCCGATCAGGCCCTGGCCGATGACCAGCACGGAATCGCCCGTTCGAACGTCGAGCAGATCGAGCGCATTGGCGGCGACCGAGGGTTGCACGAAGAGGCTGGCGAGCAGGCATTCCGCTGGGCCGCCGAGCTTGTGCACCAGTTCGGGCGTGGTCGCCGCATAGGCGCCGTGCGAGCCGGTGCGGTTGAAGAAGGCGATATGGTCGCCGATCGCCAAGCCCTGCACATTGCGGCCGAGGGCGACGATCTCGCCGGCGGCCTGGTAGCCCGGCACGAAGGGCACCGGCTTGGGGCCGAGCGTGCCGGTGCCAAGCAGCATCTCGGTGCCGATGCTGATGCCGGAGTAGTGCACGCGGGCGAGCACGGTGTCGTCCCCGACCTCCGGCAGCGGCGCCCGGGTGAGCGCGACGCGGCCGTACTGCTCAATGACCAGCGCATCCATGGTGGCGGTGTTGGACATGGTGGCGTCCTCAGTCGTAGCTGCCGGCGGCGGCAACCGAGTGGTGGGGGGTGTAGCCGAGATCGGCGGCGATGGCGGCCGAGGCGTAGACCGGCGGACAGGCGGCACCCGGCCGGTCAAACGGCGACAAGTCGAGCCCAGTGAGTCGGTCGCCCCCCTTGGCGCGCAGCACATCGGCGACATTGTCGGTGCAGCGGATATCGGGGGCGACGAGGTTGTAGGCGCGTGAACCCGGCCGCGCGGGCGCATCGAGGGCGGCGCGTAGGCCACCCACCATGTCGGCAACGGCGACATAGCCGAAATAGAGATACGGCATCGCCGGCGGCGCTGCGAGGGATAGGCGCGGCACGTGGCCGCGCTGGCGCTGCACCCGCTCGGCGGCGAGGCCGAAGCGGAGATTGACGAACATCGCATCCGGCACCAGGCGGGCGAAATAATCCGCCACGTCCTCGGCCATCGCCTTTGACAAGCCGTAGGCGTCGTGCGCGAGACAGGGGTGGCGGTCCGCCAGCGGCAGGCTCTGTGGCACGAACTCCGGATGCAGGCAGCCGACGGCGGCGATGGAACTGGCCATCACGAAGCGCCGGCAGCCGCGATCGGCGAGGTAGCGCAGCATGCGGCGGGTGCCGAGCACGTTGACGGCGAGACCGGCCTCCTCGGTGGTGCCGCCAACCTCGGCGGCGAGATGGATGACGGCATCGATGCGATGGCCATCCAGCCGCCGCAGGTCCTCGAAAGAGCCGAACTCGCCGGCCACCGAATGGTGTGCGCCCTCGACCGGCCGGCGCGAGATGGCGATCACCTCGTGGTCACGCGCGAGGCCGGGGATGAGCTGGCCGGCGACGAAGCCGCTGGCGCCGGTGACGAGGACGGTGCTCACGGTGTCGGCCGGTCGAGGAACAGCTCGATCACCGGCAGCGGGCCGGGGGGCTGGATCGGCACTTCCAGCATTAGCGTGTCCGGTCCCCAGAGGTGGTCCTCCTGCATCATGTGGAAGCGCTTCGCCCGGCGGATCTCCGAGGCGTCGTTGAGCAGCTGGGCGTATTGAACGCGCTGCCCGAGCCCCTCGAGGCGAAGATATTTGCGCGGCCAGTTCTGCACATGGACGTAGAGCCGGTTGCCGTTCTGGGTGAAGCGGCAGCCGTCCGGCGCCTTGAAGGCGCTGGGGCCGCAGCCTTGGATGGCACGGGCATGCACATCCATCCAGTCCGCAACGCCATCGAGGATGCGGATGGTGCCGGCATCCATGCGGCCGCGCCCGTTGGGCCCGATGTTGAGCAGCACATTGCCACCGGAGGCAACGCTGTCGACCAGCGTGCGCAGGATCATTTCCGGGCTCTTCCAGTTGCGATCCTCGCGGTTGTAAATCCACGTATCGGTCAGCGTGAGGCAGGCCTCCCATGGCATCGCCTCCTGGCCCTTGGCCGGAGGCTGGTACTGCTCGCAGGTGCGGAAATCGGCGTCGTAGTCGGCGCGGTCATTGATCAGGATGCCCGGCGACAGCTCGCGCACGAGGGCGCAAAGGGCGGGCGAATCCCAGTCGTCACGCCCCTTGCCGACCCAGTGATCGGCCGGCCAGCCCGCGACTTTCGGCTTTTCCGGGTCGGCA
>CAIPLM010000045.1 GCA_903865895.1 uncultured Rhodospirillales bacterium
CCGAGGCCGCACGCAGCCGGGCGGCGCGCTCCTTGCGCAGCGGCTTCGGCACCGCCGGCATCCGCGCCGCCGGCGTGCCCGGCCGTTCGCTGTAGGGGAACACGTGCAGATAGGGGATGTCGTTCGCCTCGACGAATGCCAGCGTCTCGGCGAACAGCGCCTCCGTCTCGGTCGGGAATCCCGCGATGAGGTCCGCCCCGATGGCGATCCCCGGCCGTAATGCCCGCGCCCGTGCGATCGCGGCCGCGGCATCGGCGGCCAAGTGGCGGCGCTTCATCCGCTTCAGGATGAGGTCCGACCCCGCCTGCAAGGAGAGGTGCAGATGCGGCATCACCCGCGGCTCATTGCCGATCAGCCGCCAGATATCCTCGTCGATCTCCACCGGATCGAGCGAGGACAGCCGCAGCCGCGGCAGCTCCGGCACCAGCGCGAGCAGGCGCCGCGCCATCTGGCCCAGGCTCGGGGCGCCCGGCAAATCCGGCCCGTAGCTGGTGAGGTCCACCCCGGTCAGCACCACCTCGCGATAGCCGGAGGCGACGAGGGTCCGCACCTGTTCGACAATCGCCCCGATCGGCACCGAGCGGCTGGGCCCGCGGCCATAGGGGATGATGCAGAAGGTGCAGCGATGGTCGCAGCCCTGCTGCACCTGAACGAAGGCCCGCGTGCGCCCGGCGAAATCCGTCACCAAGTGGCTGGCGGTCTCGCGGATCGCCATGATGTCGGCCACCGCCGAGGGGGCATCGACGGCCCAGCTCTCCGGCTTCAACTTATCCGCATTGCCGAGTACGCGGGTGACGCCGGGCAGGGCGGCCCAGGCATCCGGCGCGATCTGCGCCGCGCAGCCCGTCACCACGATGCGCGCCTGCGGTCGCTCCCGGTGCAGGCGGCGGATCGCCTGGCGCGCCTGCCGCTCCGCCTCGCCGGTCACGGCGCAGGTGTTGACGATCACCGTATCTGTGAGCTCGGCGGCATGGCCGCGCATCACCTCACTCTCATAGGTGTTGAGCCGGCAGCCGAAGGTGAGGATATCGACGCTCATGCCGGGTAGGCCGACAAGTCGATCATGCCGCGAAACGCGGTCGCCACCGGGCCGGTCATCATCACATGCCCGTCGTCGCGCCACTCCATGTCGAGCGCGCCGCCATCGGCGATGATGCGGGCGCGCCGCCCGGTCAGCCCACGGCGGGCGGCATTCACGATGGTGGCGCAGGCGCCGGACCCGCAGGCCAGCGTCAACCCCGCGCTGCGCTCCCACACCCGCAGCCGGATGCGATCGGGCGCCAGGATGGTCGCGAAGCCGATATTGGCGCGCTCAGGGAATAGCGGCGCATGCTCCAGCACCGGGCCGAGCGCCTCAACGTCGAGCGTCTCAACATCGGGCACGAAGAACGTCGCATGCGGATTGCCCATCGAGGCTCCGGCGGGATCACGCACCGGCCCCTCCGCCAGCGGCAGATGCAGCGTATCGGCCGCATGGGCGAGCGGAATATCCTGCCAATCCAGCCGGGCCGGCCCCATATCCACCGTCACCGTGCCATCCGCGTTGATCACCGCCGGCAGATTGCCCGAAATGGTCTGCACCACCAGCTGGCTCCGCCCGGTCTCGGCCGCATAAAGCGACGCGACGCAGCGGGTTGCGTTGCCACAGGCCCCTGCCTCCGAACCGTCGGGGTTGCGGATGCGCATGAACACATCGGCGTTCGAACCAGCCGGCGGCCGCTCCATCACGATGAACTGGTCGCAGCCAACGCCCGTGCGGCGATGGGCGATTGCGGCGGCACGGGTCGCCGTCAGGCCAAGCGGTTTCGGCCGCTCGTCGAACACGACGAAATCATTGCCGCAGCCATGCATCTTGAGGAACGGGGTATCCATGCGCGGCTTATATGGGAGGCCAGGGGCGGATGCCATGCCGGCAGCGCCGCCCTGCCGCACCACGGACGACCGTCATTGCAGCGAGAAGGACATGCCGCCCTTCACTAAGGTCTGTCCGGAACTTTGCGCGACGCCCGTATAAAGCATCGCCCGAGGCAGTAAACGCCATGCGACGCTGACACTGCCAGCGGCCTCGCCCTGGAAGGCGGCTGATCCGAAGTTGAGTGAAAACCGATCGCCCGGATTGGGGGGCGTCACGTTGAAGGCGCTGGCCAGCGCGACACCTTGGAGCATCAGGCCGCGATTCCGGCCAATCGCAGCGTTGGTAGAGGCTAGGTCCTGCGCGCTCGCGAAAGCGCTGAGCGGCAGGGTCGCGCCAATCTGTGTGCAAGTATTACAGACTCCAACACCCAGCACGACGCCGTCCTGCCCGGACGTGCTGGTTCGCGGTAGGGTCCCCTGATTGATACCATTCAGATAGGTATATGTGCTGTTGGAAAAACCCGACTGGGCCAGACCGTCGCGGGTTGCCGCAGTGGCGAACAGCGTCATCAGAAGCAACAGTATTAATGTCCGCATGACGATCTCCCGGGTTGCTGTGCAAAGCTTTGCTGGCGTGTTCCTATCCAACCGCCACCCAGCCGCCGGACTTGGCGCTGGCAGTGATCGCTTCGAGAGCCATCGCGATATCGACCGATTCCGCTTCCGTCGCGCCGTTCCAGCCGCTGCCCGTCCGCACCAGCGTGGCGAAGCTCTCGGCCTCCAGGCGAAACCCGTCGGCACCATCGACCTCCTCGGCCACCAGCGGGTTGGTGTTGGGCACGCCGCGCTTCACCCGCAGCATCAGCTTGCCCTCGGCCGGCGCATGATTGGAGTAGCTGGTCTCGATCACCCCATCATCGCCGACGATGGTGGCGTGGCGGTGGAAGGAGGAGGACATGCTGGTGGAAATCTGCGCCAGCGCGCCCGAGGGGAATTCGAGCGTGGCGGCCACCGTGAGATCCACGCCCGTCGTGGTGTTCCGCGCCGTCGCGTGCACCCGGGTCGGCCGCTCGCCGGTCACCAGGCGCACGAAGCTCATCGCATAGGTGCCGGCATCCAGCAGCGCTCCGCCGCCACGCGCGGGCACCAGGCGGATATTCGCCGGATCGCCCTTCGGCGTGCCATCGGCATGCACCAGGCCGAAACCGAAGGCGGCAAACACGGTCTGCACCTTGCCGATGGCGCCGCCACCAACCAGCTCGCGCACCTTCAACGTCTGCGGCTGGGACATGTAGGGGTACGCTTCCCGCAGATACACGGTGTTCGCCTTGGCGGCGGCGAACATCGCCTCCGCCTCGGCGCCGCCCATGCAGAGCGGCTTCTCGCTCAGGATATGTTTGCCCGCCTGCGCCGCCTTGATCGCCCACTCCGCATGCATGTCATTGGGCAGCGGAATATAGACCGCCTCGATCTCGGGGTCCGCCAGCAGCGCCTCGTAGGAGCCCAGCGCGCGGGGAATGCCAAGCTCGGCGGCGAAGGCCTGCGCCTTGTCGATGCCCCGGCTGGCCACCGCGGCGACGGTCGCGAGGCTGGACCCCGCGACGCCGCGGGTGAATTGCCGGGCAATATTGGCAGCGCCGAGGATGCCGTAGCGAAGCGGTTGGGTCATGATCGTCTCCTGTGGTTACCCGGAGAATGCGGCAGTTGCGCGCCCTCGACCAGAGGGGCGCGCGCAAGCCCGCCGCGGAGGAACCTCCGGGGCGTGGGCTGTGCCGATATGGGCACGGCGGAAGGCCAAGGCGGCGGATGCGGCGGCGGACGCCGCCCCTCAAGCCGCATTTCGGCCCGGCCGAGCACGCGCGGCCGCCGTCCAAACGGCGCCGCACCGCGCGGAGCTTCCACCAGTGGCGTTTCAACGGCCAGGGCCGGCCGGTCACGCCGGTTCGCGGCCATGTCGGCGCGCTCCCGCGGCGTAGCCCCGCTATTCCGCGCCCCGCCATTTTGCGACCGTGCGCGCGTCGCCCGCCGGGCCGGCGGCAACATGCCGCGCTCCAGTTGGGCGATCAACCGCGCCAAGCCATCCCGCCAGGCGTTCAACTGCCGCCACAGCGGGCCGGCGCAGGCGATGAATACCCAGCGCCGCAGGGAAAACCGCGGCGCGGCGGCGAGCAACACTGCATCCAGGCAACCGAGCACGGCCACCAGCACGCAGCGGAGCGCATCCGCGGCGGGCTGGGCAGGCTCAGGAAGGGACACACCATCGTTCATGTTTTGTTTCTACAAGACTGCAAGCGAAAACGCAAGGGCAATTTTTCCAAAAATGCAGGAAATTAAGGTGGTGCGATCAGTGACAGCCGATTGCCCGGCGCGGGCTCGGGCGTGCGAATGCCCACACTGAAACTCGCCGTGCCGCCGCCCACCGGCGTCGTATAGGTCATCGCCACCCCCGGCGCCGCCACGCTGCGCCCGGTCAAGGCCGCCGCCCCCGCGGGCAGCCCCGGAAGCGGGGAGGGCGCCACCAGGCGATTGCGCGGCGCACCCATCCCATCATACGGCCCGATCGCATCGAACCGCAGCGTCGGCGCCGCCGCCGCACCCGGCGCCACCGCGACGCAGCACGTGCTCTGCACCGCCTGGGCACGCGCGGTTCCGGTCACCGCGACCAGCACGGCGATCGCGGTGGAATAAGCGGCAAGGTGCAACCGGCAAACCATGCTCGGATCATACGCCAAGCGAACGCCGCATGCACGCGCTACCCGGCCTGCGAAGCGGCGGAGGAAATCGCCAAAAGCATGCTGTTGTTTTAACTATTGAATGTTGACCTCCGATCGATCTCAGGCCTATATAAAGGCCCCCATTCCTATGAGGAGCCAAAAATGCCCCCCACCCGGAGCAATGCGACCAGCCAGACCCTGCCCGTCCGGCAGATGCTGGAACCGCTGCTGCGCGAAATGCGGGCAGCCCGCGCCCCCGTGGCCGCCGAATGGGTCGGTCCCCGCGAACTCCGCGCCATCCGCCGCCACATGCAC
Source organism: uncultured Rhodospirillales bacterium (assembly GCA_903865895.1). Lineage (GTDB taxonomy): Bacteria > Pseudomonadota > Alphaproteobacteria > Acetobacterales > Acetobacteraceae > CAIYPH01. Next base: position 4,884 of record CAIPLM010000045.1, read on the forward strand.
TGGACCCAGACTGACATGGCGACCCGCCTCAACGAGGCCGTCGGCGGTAAATGGCGCCAAACCGACATCAGCCAATACGAACGCGGCGCCCGCCCCAACCCCCCGCTGCTGCGCGACCTGACGACGTTCTTCCGCACCTACGAGTAGGGCGGCGGAGCCGGTCCGCGGCCCATCGCGCCGCCACGCTTGGCGAGATCCGGCAACGCTTGCCTGCCCCGCCTCAGCGTGGGCACGTCCAAGCCTTGCGCCCCACCCCCCGCATCGCTATAAGCCCGCCCTCATCTGCGAGACCGGGCCTGTAGGGCATGCCCGGCCGCGATGCCTGCGTTGTGCAGGGGCTTTGTTCAGAGGAGTATCAAATGCCCAAGATGAAGACCAAGTCATCGGTCAAGAAGCGCTTCAAGATCACCGCGACCGGCAAGGTTCTCGCCGGCCCCGGCAACAAGCGCCATGGCCTGATCAATCGCTCCCAGAAGATGAAGCGGCAGGGCCGCGGCAGCCAGGTGCTGACGGAGGCCGATGGCCTTACCGTCAAGCAGTGGGCGCCGTACGGTCTGGTCTGAGGGGGAGCATAAATGGCACGCGTCAAGCGGGGCGTAACGACACACGCCCGTCACAAAAAGGTCATCGACGCCTCCAAGGGCTTCTTCGGCCGGTCGTCCACCAATTACCGCATCGCGCTGGAGCGCCTCGAGAAGTCCCTCCAGTACGCCTATCGCGATCGCCGGGTTAAGAAGCGCGAGTTCCGCGGCCTGTGGATCCAGCGCATCAACGCCGCCGTGCGCGAGCATGGCCTCACCTATTCGAAGTTCATCTTCGGCCTGAAGTCGGCCGGCATCGAGATGGACCGCAAGGTGCTCGCGGCCATCGCCTACGACGATCCGGCGTCGTTTAGCGCCATCGTGCAGCAGGTCCAGGCCGTCATGGCCGCGGCTGAGGAAGCCCCCGCTTCCTAGATATCAGCCGTCCGGCCTGTCCCCTTCCAGGGACGCACGATAAAACGTAAAGGGCTGCCCGCGAGGGCGGCCCTTTTTCGTCCGCACGCCCAGTGATACACGCCCAGTGATGCAGGATGCCATGACCGACGATCTCTCCGCGCTGATATCCGAAACCGAGGCCGCCCTGGCCGCATCCACCGATCTGCGGGCGTGGGACGCGGTGCGCGTCGCGGTGATGGGCAAGAACGGCAGCTTGACCAACAAGCTCAAGGAGCTCGGCAAGGTCGCGCCGGAAGAGCGGCGCACCCGCGGCGCCGCGCTCAATGTGGTGAAGGACGCGATCACCGCCGCGATCGAAGCGCGCCGGGCCGCCCTCGATGCGGCGGCGCTCGATGCCCGCCTCGCCGCCGAACGGATGGACGTGACCTTGCCGCCGCGCCCGGTGGTCAATGGCCTGATCCACCCGATCAGCCGCACGATGGAAGAGATGGCGGCGATTTTCGGCGCCATGGGCTTCGCCATCGCCGAGGGCCCGGACGTGGAGGACGACTGGCGCAATTTCGGCGCGCTCAACATCCCCGCCCACCACTCCGCCCGCGAGGATATGGACACGTTCTACGTGCCGGCGCTGGAGGCGGGCGGGCGCCGCCGGGTGATGCGCACCCATACCTCGCCCGTGCAGGTGCGCACGATGATTTCGCAGGAGCCGCCGATCCGCGTGATCGTGCCCGGCCGCACTTACCGCGCCGACCATGACGCGACGCACAGCCCGATGTTCCACCAGGTCGAGGGGCTCGCGATCGATCGCGGCCTGACGCTCGGGCACCTCAAGGGCTGCCTGATCGACTTCCTGCGCATTTTCTTCGGCATCTCCAACCTGCCGGTCCGCTTCCGCTCCAGCTATTTCCCCTTCACTGAGCCCTCGATGGAGGTTGATATCGGCTGGAACCGCAAGACCGGCGAGCTCGGCGGCGGCGGCGATTGGCTGGAGATCCTGGGCTCCGGCATGGTCCACCCCAAGGTGCTCGCCAATTGCGGCATCGATGCGCGGGAGTGGCAGGGCTTCGCCTTCGGCATGGGGATCGAGCGGGTGACGATGCTGAAGCACGGCATCCCCGATTTGCGGCCATTCTATGAATCCGACATCCGCTGGCTGCGCCATTACGGGTTCAACCCGCTGGCGGCGGCCATGCTGCACGAGGGCGTGTGAGATGAAGTTCTCCCTCTCCTGGCTCAAGACCCATCTTGAGACCACCGCTTCGCTGTCTGAAATCACCGACGCGCTGACCATGATCGGCCTCGAACTCGAGGGCGTCGAGGATCGCGGCGCGGCACTTGCCGGCTTCAAGGTCGCGCACGTGATCGAGGCGGTGCAGCACCCCAACGCCGACCGGCTGCGCGCCTGCAAGGTGGATGACGGCAGCAAGATCTACTCCGTCGTCTGCGGCGCGCCGAATGCGCGCACGGGCATGAAGGGCGTCTTCGCCGCCGCCGGGCTCTATATCCCGGGCACCGATATGACGCTGAAGGTCGGCGAAATCCGCGGCGTGAAGTCCGAGGGCATGCTGCTCTCGATGCGCGAAATGGGCCTGGGCGATGATCATACCGGCATCGTCGACCTGCCCGCGGACGCGCCGATCGGCACGCCCTACCCGGTCTGGGCCGGCATGGATGACCCGATCATCGATATCGCGGTCACCCCCAATCGCGGCGATGCGCTCTCCGTGCGCGGCGTGGCGCGCGATCTCGCGGCGGCCGGCATCGGCACCCTGAAGCCGCTCGCAATGCCCAGCATCGCCGCCCAGGGCGCCAGCGCGGTGCAATGGGCGATCGACATGCCGGAGACCTGCGCCTGGGTGGTCGGCCGCACCGTGCGCGGGGTGAAGAACGGCCCCAGCCCGCAATGGCTGCAGGACCGGCTGACCTCGATCGGCCTGCGCCCCATCAACGCCCTGGTGGACATCACCAATTTCTTCACCATCGACCTCGGCCGCCCGCTGCACGTGTTCGACGCCGACAAGATTGCCGGCGGCAAGCTCACCTTCCGCCCTGGTGCCGGCGAGACCTTCCGCGCCCTGAACGGCAAGGACTATACGGTGCGGCCCGTCGATTGCGCCATTGCGGACGCCAATGGCGTGCAGTCCCTCGCCGGCGTGATCGGCGGCGAAGCGACGGGCTGCGATGAGGGCACCACGAACGTCTTCATCGAATGCGCCCTGTTCAACCCGGTCGCCGTCGCGCTCTCCGGCCGCCACCACGGCATCGTCTCGGACGCCCGCAGCCGCTTCGAGCGCGGCATCGACCCCGCTTTGCTGCCGGCCGCGACCGACATGGCGGCCGCGATGGTGATGGAACTCTGCGGCGGCGTGGCCTCAGAGTTGGCAGCCGCCGGCGCCGAACCTGGCTGGCGGCGCACCGCCACGCTGCGCTTCGCCCGCCTGGCGGAGTTCGGCGGGCTCGACGTTCCCGCCGACGAGGCCGTGGCGCGGCTGGAACGCCTCGGCTTCACCGTCGCGGCGCGCGACGCCGCCTCGGTCACCGTGAACGTGCCATCCTGGCGCAATGACGTGGCGGCCGCTTCGGCGCTCGAGCCGGACCCGGCGATGGCGCCCGAAAAGGCCGCCAAGGCCGCCGCCGGGCGCGATGCGATGGAGCCGGAGGCCGACCTCGTCGAGGAAGTCCTGCGCCTCGGCGGCCTCGACGCCGTGCCACCCGTCTCGATGCCGGCTTTGGCCCCGGTGCCGCTGCCGACCCTGACGCCACGGCAGACCCGCAACGCCCTGGCACGGCGCATCATCGCCGCCGCCGGCTATGCGGAGTCCGTCACCTTCAGCTTCATGCCCGCCAAGGAAGCCGCCCTGTTCGGCCCGGTCCCCGAGGTGCTGCGCCTGATGAACCCCATCGCCGCCGATCTCGACCAGCTCCGCGCCACCCCCCTCGCCACCCTGGCGATGGCGGCAAGCCGCAACGCCGCGCGCGGCTATGCCGACGTGAACCTGTTCGAAATTGGCCCGGCCTTCCGCGAAGACGGCCAGACGGTCCTGGCCGCCGGCATCCGCGCCGGCCTCACCCCCCGCACCTGGAACGCGCCCCAGGCCGGCGGTGACGCGATGGCAGCCAAGGCCGACGTCTGGGCCGTTCTCTCCGCGCTGGGTGTGCCGATGGAGGCACTCACGGTCACCGCCGATGCACCCTCCCACTACCACCCCGGCCGCTCCGGCACGGTCCGCCAGGGCCCCAAGACGGTGCTCGCCACCTTCGGCGCCCTGCATCCACGCGTGCTGGCGGCGCTCGATCTCGCCGGCCCCGCGGTCGCCTTCGAGATCGACCTCAATGCGATCCAGGAACCCAAGCGGCGCAAGAAGAGCCTGCCCGACCTGCCCGCCTTCCAGCCGGTGCAGCGCGACTTCGCCTTCGTGGTGGATGCCGCCGTCACCGCCGACGCGCTGATCCGCGCCGCCCGCGGCGCCGAGCGCACGCTGATCGCGGGGGTCGCGCTGTTCGACGTCTACGAGGGCGACAAGATGGACGCCGGCAAGAAGTCGCTGGCCATCGAAGTCACCTTCCAGCCGCGCGAGCGCACGCTGACGGATGCTGAAATTGAGGCCGCATGCACCAAGGTCGTCGCCGCGGTGGCGAAGGCGACGGGGGGTGTGCTACGCTAGATCGACAAAGTTCCAAGCGGAGCTGTTGATGTATATTTCTGCGGATGAATTCGAGCGCATAGCGAACGTATCGAGCGAGATCGCGGAGCGTGCGGGCCGCTTGCTCGATATGGCCGAAGCTGAAAGCGACGACCAGAAGGCCATGGCGCTCGTTGAGCGAGCACGCGATTTCATGTCGTTTGCTAGTCGCATCTATGAGGTATTGGATGTGGCTGCGCAGCGCGACACGCCGTCGGGGACGGGCATTCTCGATCGCATGGACCCGGGCCTTCGCCGCGTGATTGAGCAATACAGCAAGGCGCCGAGTTGAGTGATCGACCGACTGGCCGGCAAGCTGCCATCGCAGGTGCCCGCCGGGACTTGAATGCCTTTCCGGCGCTCCGGGCCGCCGCAGATGAGGCAAAATTGGCGATCGCCCGGAGAGAGGCCGATGATCGTTCCTGGATTGTGAAATGGTTTGTTCGAGGATTCTGCGGCTACGTGCTGCTGATATTCGTAACCTTGGGCCTGCGTGCTTTTCTCCCTGGTGCGTTCGACGACGCGGTCGCGATCGAAGTCGAACTCCTCAAGACCGCCATCATGCCGCTGATGACCCTCGTCCTCGGCTATTTCTTCAGCCGCCCGAACCGTTAACGCCCTTTCTCGCGGGGCCAGGCAGCCCACCCTGAAACCATCGCTGACAGGACGCGCGCAAAGCGCTATCTCCCCCCCATGACCGACACCCCGCTCTCCCTGATCCGCAACTTCTCCATCATCGCCCATATCGATCATGGCAAGTCCACGCTCGCCGACCGGTTGATCCAGCATACCGGCGGGCTGACCGCGCGCGAGATGACCGAGCAGGTGCTCGACAATATGGAGCTCGAGAAAGAGCGCGGCATCACCATCAAGGCACAGACCGTCCGGCTCGATTACCCGGCCAAGGACGGCAAGACCTACGTGCTGAACCTGATGGACACGCCGGGCCATGTCGACTTCGCCTATGAGGTGAGCCGCTCGCTGGCAGCCTGCGAGGGCTCGCTGCTGGTGGTCGATGCCTCGCAGGGGGTGGAGGCGCAGACGCTCGCCAACGTCTACCAGGCGCTCGATGCCAACCACGAGATTGTGCCCATCCTCAACAAGGTGGACCTCCCCGCCGCCGAGCCCGAGAAGGTGAAGCAGCAGATCGAGGACGTGATCGGCCTCGATGCCTCGGACGCGGTGATGATCTCGGCCAAGACCGGGCTCAACATCGAGGGCGTGCTGGAAGCCCTGGTCACCCGCCTGCCGCCGCCCAAGGGCGATGCCGCGGCGCCGCTCAAGGCGCTCGTGGTGGATAGCTGGTACGACCAGTATCTCGGCGTCGTCATTCTCATCCGCATCAAGGATGGGCGGATGAAGAAGGGCCAGAAAATCCGCTTCATGGCGCGCGGCACCGTGCACAACGTCGATCAGATCGGCGTCTTCCGCCCGCGCCTCGAGCCGGTGGAAGACCTCGGGCCGGGCGAGATGGGCTACATCACCGCCTCGATCAAAACGGTGGCCGATGTCGCGGTGGGCGATACCATCACCGATGACCGTGTGCCGGCCGCCCAGGCGCTGGCGGGCTTCAAGCCCTCCATCCCCGTGGTGTGGTGCGGGCTGTTCCCCGTTGATGCCGATGATTTCGAGAAGCTGCGCGACAGCCTGGCCAAGCTGCGGCTGAACGACGCCTCCTTCCACTACGAGGCGGAATCCTCCGCCGCCCTCGGCTTCGGCTTCCGCTGCGGCTTCCTCGGGCTGCTGCACCTCGAGATCATCCAGGAACGCCTGTCGCGCGAGTTCGATCTCGACCTCATCGCCACCGCCCCCTCCGTCGTCTACCGCATCCATCGCACCTCGGGCGCCGTCGAGGTGCTGCACAACCCCGCCGACATGCCGGATCCCTCGCTGATCGACCACATCGAGGAGCCCTGGATCAAGGCGACCATCATGGTGCCGGACGACTATCTCGGCTCCATCCTCACTTTGTGCTCCGAGCGCCGCGGCCAGCAGATCGACCTCACCTATGTCGGCAACCGCGCCATGGCGGTCTATCGCATCCCGCTCAATGAGGTGGTGTTCGACTTCTATGACCGCCTCAAATCGGTCAGCCGCGGCTATGCCAGCTTCGACTACGCGATGGACAGCTACCAGGAGGGCGACCTCGTGCGCATCTCCATCCTCGTCAACCAGGACCCGGTAGACGCACTCTCCTTCATCGCCCATCGCAGCCAGGCCGACCGGCGCGGCCGCTCGATCTGTGAGAAGCTGAAAGACCTCATCCCCCGCCAGCTTTTCAAGATCGCCATCCAGGCGGCGATCGGCGGGCGGGTGATCGCGCGCGAGACCATCGGCGCGCTCTCCAAGGACGTCACCGCCAAGTGCTACGGCGGCGATATTTCCCGCAAGCGCAAGCTGCTGGAGAAGCAGAAAGAGGGCAAGAAGCGCATGCGCCAGTTCGGCAAGGTGGAAATCCCACAATCGGCTTTCCTCGCCGCCCTCAAGATGGACGCATGAGCATGACCCCCTCGGCCTACATCACCGACTACCTCGCCCACAGCACCCAGGCGCTCAACGCCTTCGCGGCCGATGCGGCGGCTCAGGCGACCCTGGTGGCGATGGCCGATGCCGTGGTGGCCAGCATGAAGTCCGGCGGCAAGCTGCTGGTCGCCGGCAATGGCGGCAGCGCGGCCGACGCCCAGCACATCGCCGGCGAATTCATCAGCCGCCTGATGTTCGACCATGCGCCCTTGCCCGCCATCGCGCTCACCACCGACACCTCGGCGATCACCGCGACCGCCAATGACTACGGCTACGAGAAGGTGTTCGAGCGCCAGGTGCAGGGCCTCGGCCGCAAGGGCGACGTGTTCCTCGGCATCTCCACCTCCGGCAACTCGCCCAACGTGGTGCGCGCGCTGGAGGCGGCACGGGCCCAGGGCATGGTCACCATGGGCTTCTGCGGCCAGGCCGGCGGCAAAATGGCCCCGCTCTGCGACATGCTGCTCGCCGCACCCTCTACCTGGACGCCGATCATCCAGCAGATCCACATCACCGCCGCCCATATTTATTGCGCCCTGATTGAGCGGGCAATGTTCCCCGAGGGCATTAAGGCCGGATAAATGACACTCACGCGACCCTGAGTGGGCGACGCCGGGCGCTCTTCCGGATGCGCGCTGTGGCCGGTCACAATGCTTTGAACGTGATTTTCTTCGATCCCGCACTTCGGCTTGCTATTCTCGCGGCGCGGGAAGGTGAAATCATGTTCGTGCTGATCGTTGCAAGTGATGAGGGCTCGGCGCGCGACGTCGGCGGGGCGCTGGAGGTGGATGAGCGGATCAAAACCCTGCGCATCGCCAGTGTTGCCGAGACCGGCGGCCATGGCGGCCTGCATCCTGACGCGGTTATCCTCATCTCGAACGCCAATCCAGCGACAGCGTTGGGCTGCACGACGCTGCGCCAGGACTGGCCGCACTGCCCTATCCTCGTGCTAGCCGCCGTGGCGGCGGAGCGGGACATCGTGACCTGCCTTGATGGCGGGGCGAGCGACGTCATCGCCATGCCCTACCGGCCCTCCGAATTGCGGGCACGCGTCCGGGCACAGATCCGCGCCTTCGCCAACAGCGCCGAACACGTGTTCCACATCGGTCCCCATCGCTTCGAACCGGCGACGCGCAGCTTGCTGAACGGGGTCACCAGCGAGACGGTGCGGCTGACGCACAAGGAAAGCGAGGTCCTGAAATACCTCTGTCGCGCCGGAGGCGGCACAGTCTCGCGCACCACCATGCTGCGCGAGGTCTGGGGCTACAAGGAAGGCGCCGACAGCTACACGGTTGAGTCCCACATCTATCGCCTCCGCCGCAAGCTGGAGGCGGACCCGGCGCGCCCGTGCTTCATCATCAGCGAAGAAGGCGGCTACGCCCTGGTCGGCGCGCCACCCAGGCACTGGCCGGCGCTGCGCGTGGTGCCGCCGGTATCGCTGGCCGGATAGGGCGTCAGGCTGATACCTGCATCGCCGGAACCCGCTTAGCGCGGAGAGCTCCCTGACACCCCAGGCGGCTTCTCCGGCTGCACGGCGAAGCTGCCGCCGTGTGCGCGGTATTCCCAGGGGCCGTCGATATCCACGCCCATGCCGCGCAGCATGGGGATGTGCTCCTCCGCATTGTCGAGCGGCACGTAGCCGAGGGTCGCCCAGTTGGGGTCTTGCGTCTTGATGCGGGTATTGCCCGAATAGCCGTTGACGACGAGGGCGCCCGGGTTCGGGTGGCGCAGCGAGAGGTCGACGAGTTGCACGATATCGCGCGGGCTAAGCCAGGTCGCGAGCGAGCGCTGGTCGATCGGCAAGGGGCGGTAGGTGCCGATGCGCAGCGAGACCGAGGCGATGCCGTGGCGGTCCTGGTAGTATTGCAGCATCGCCTCGCCCAGCACCTTGAACACCCCATACATGCTGTCCGGCCGGGCTTGCATGGCGGGCGACACCGGCACCTCGATCGGGTAGCAGCCGAATGCGTGGTTGGAGGAGGCGTAGACGATGCGCTTCACGCCGGCGAGGCGGGCGGTCTCCAGCACGTCATACAATCCGCGGTTGTTCACCCGGAACAGCGTCTCCAGGTCGTGCTCGGCCGGTGCCCCGGTCATGTGCACGAGGGCATCGACGCCCTCCATCAGCTTCTCCAACGCCCCGCGATCCGAGACGTCGGCCTGGATGAATTCCTCGTTGTTGGCGAGATCAGTCACCGGGTTGAGGTCGGTGAGGCGGAGGATGCGGTAGCGGCTCCGCAACCCCTCGCGCAGGGCGGAGCCGATCGCCCCCGCGGCGCCGGTGATGAGGACGCGGGATGTGGCTGGGTCGATCATGGCGGGCTCCGGCTTATGGGGTGGCGACAGTGTCCGCGGCAGCAGCGGCGCGTCAAGCAGGAGCGGTTGCGCCGCACGGAAAGCCCGGCCTAAGCTCCGTACATCCATGCATGGAGGGGGTTGTCATGACACAGACGCAGATCGGCCGGCGTTCGGCGATGGGGCTTGCGGCGGGCGCGGGTCTCGCGATGGCGGCGGGGCGCAAGGCCAAGGCCGCCGACATCACGCTCAACATCTGGACGGGTTATCCCGAGCTGGTGCCGTGGTACAAGGCGATGGGCGCCGAATACACCAAGGCCAAGGGCACCCAGATCAACATCCTCTCTACCAGCCTGCGCGAGCATGAGCAGAAGCTCGCCGCGGCCGTGCCGACCGGCACCGGGCCGGATGTGTTCGACGTCGGGCAGATCCTCGGCATCACCTTCATCGAGGCCGGCTTGGTGAAGCCCAATCCCGCCGCCGTCGATGGGCTGTTGAAAAGCGCTGCCTACCGCAAGTCGAGCGCCGAGCAGTTTACCACGGATGGCAAGACCTACGGGCTGCCAATGCTGTTCAGCACGCCGGCGATGTTCTGGAACAAGGCGCACTTCAAGGAAGCCGGGCTCGACGGCCCGCCGAAGACGTTCCAGCAGAAGATGGACTACGCCAAGAAGCTCACGAAGTTCGACGCGACGGGGAAGATGACCCGTTCCGGAATGAGCCTGCGCCTCTCCGGCCAGGGCAGCGGCATCGCCGAGAAGTTCCGCTTCATCCTTGAGCCCGCCGGCGGCACGCTGATCGTGCCCAACGGCAAGGGCAAGTTCCACCAGGGCTACGACAACGACGCCGGCCGGGCGGCGCTGAAATACTACATTGACGCGGTTCAGATCGATAAGGTCGACGACCCCAAGGTGCAGCACGACGCGGCGGCCTTCGTGGCCGGCAACACCTCGATGCTGATGCGCGAAGCCTGGGTGATCGGCGAGATCAAGGAGAAGGCGCCGAATCTCGACTACGGCGTGGCCCCCATCCCCGCCTGGGGCAGCGGCCCGCACAAGACGCTGCTGCAGCACAACGGGCTGTGGGTGAACGCCAAGTCGAAGAACATCGATGCGGCCTACGACTTCATGCTGTTCATCTCCTCCAAGGAGGCGAGCGTGAAGCTCACCCAGCTCTCAGGCTGGGTCGCCGCCCGCGCCGATGTCGACTGGTCGCCGCTGCTCAAGGACATCCCGCAGTACAAGGAGTTCGTCTCCCCGACCGACGGCGTGCAGTTCTACCCTGAGCCGGTGATGGCCGCCTGGAACGAGATCGAGAGCCGCTTGGCCGACCGTCTCCCCGGCGCCTATATCGACGCCTCCCTGCAGGATCCGGCCAAGCTCGCCGCCTTCATCAAGGCAGCGGCCGCACAGACCGACCAGATCCTGAAGCAGAACGACCTCTACGGCACCTGACGCCGTGGCTGGCGACACCGGCACCCTGCGGCGGTTCTTCCGCCGCAGGCGCATCATCCTGTTCTGCTACGTGGCGCTGCTGCCGGTGGTGGCGCTGTTTTTCTACGTCCGCATCATCCCGATCGGCTTCAGCTTCCTGCTGAGTTTCTACAAGTGGAACCTCATCAGCCCCCGCCGGCCATTCGTGGGCTGGGACAATTACCTCGGGCTGCTGGAGGACGAGAACTTCATCCTCGCGCTGAAAAACACCTCGATCTACTCATTCTCCACGGTGGCGCTCAGTACCTGCATCGCGCTGCCATTGGCCGTGTTCCTCAGCCGAAAATCCCGCCTCTCCGCCTTCTACCAGACCATCTACTTCCTGCCCGTCATCACTCCGATGGTGCCGGTGTCGATCGCCTGGAAATGGATCTACGACTACAATTACGGCATCCTGAACTACGGCCTCTCCCTCGTCGGCCTGCCCTCGGTGGCCTGGCTTACCGAGCCCTCGATCGCGCTTTGGGCGCTGGTGATCATGGGGGTGTGGAAGGTGCTGGGCTACAATATGGTGCTGTTCCTGGTCGGCATCCGTAATATCCCCGCCGAATACCTTGAGGCCGCCAGCATCGATGGCGCGTCGGACTGGCAGCGCTTCTGGCGCATCACCCTGCCTTTGCTCCGGCCGATCTTGCTCTACGTGATCGTCACCTCCACCATCAACGCCTTCAACGTCTTCACCCAGGTCTACGTGATGACGCTCGGCTCGCAATCCGCCCCCGGCCAGGCCGTGCGGATGCTGGTGTTCGACATCTACACCAACGGCTTCCAGTTCTTCCGCATGGGCTACGCCTCGGCCGAAGCCGTCATCCTCACCCTCATCGTGCTCGGCCTCACCGTCATCCAGTTCACCCTCGCCCGCGACAAGGAGGCGAAGCCGCGCTGATGGCCAAGCAACGCACGCTCGCCGGCATCGGCATCCTCGCCTGCCACGCCATCCTCATGCTCGGCGCCCTGGTGATGGTGATGCCGATGGCCTGGATGTTCGTCACCGCCTTCAAATCCGCCGCCGAAATCGCGATCTGGCCCCCCGTTTTCTTCCCCCGGGAGTGGACGGTGGTGAACTTCTTCGGCGCCTTCGAAACCGCGCCGTTTCACCGTTTCTTCATCAACTCCGCCGTCATCGCCCTCGTCAGCACCGCCTCGGTGATGCTGACCTCGCTGATCGCCGGCACCGTTTTCGCGAAATACCAATTCCCCGGCCGCGGTCTGCTCTTCGGCTTGGTGCTCGCCACCGCCATCGTGCCGTTCGAAGCCTATATGATCCCGCTCTATATCCAGCTCGTCGGCATCGACTGGATCAACACCTACCAGGGCATCATCCTGCCCTACCTCTTCATGGCCTTCGGCATTTTCCTGATGCGCCAGCACGTCTGCTCCTCCATCCCCACCGAACTGATGGAAGCCGGCCGAGTGGACGGGGCAGGGGAATGGTGGATCCTCGCCCGCGTCATCGCGCCGTTATCAGGCAACGCACTCGCCGCCGTCGGCATTTTCGCCTTCATCCAGGGTTGGGGCATTTTCATCTGGCCGCTGCTGATCGCTAACGACCAGCTGCTGTTCAACATGGAACTCGGCCTCACCGCCTTCCAGTTCGCCTTCTCCGCCGATATCGGCAAGCTGATGGCGGGCTCCGTGGTGAGCGTGGTGCCGATGCTGATCGTCTTCCTGCTGCTGCGCCGGCGGATCATCGAGAACATGGCGCTGACCGGCATCAAGGGCTGAGCGCTACTCCGGCCGGTGCGGCGCCACGGCGCGTTCCATGCGGGGGTCCGGCACCAGCCAGATCAGCGCGACGGCGACGAAGAACGCCAAGCCGATCCATGGCGAAAAAAACCAGGCGCCGAGTATCCCGGGCACATAAAGCGCGAGCGAGATCTTGCCCTTGAGATCATGCCCAACGGCTCGGCTGATTGCGCTATCCGGCCCATGATGGCGCCGCAGGCTGGCCTGCAGGATCGTGTAGGCGAGCGCGCAAGCCAGCAGGTTGAAGCCATAGACAACGGTCGGCCAGCGGGCGAAATGGTTCTCGCCCATCCAGCCCGTGCTGAACGGCAGCAGCGACAGCCAGAACAGCAAATGCAGATTGCCCCACAGCATCGCCGCATTCACGCTGCGCGCGGCCTGGAGCATGTGGTGGTGGTTGTTCCAATAGATGCCGACATAGACGAAGCTCAGCACATAGCTGAGAAACACCGGCAGCAGCGGCAACAGCGCATCGAGCCCGTCGCCATGCGGCACTTTCAGCTCGAGCACCATGATGGTGATGACGATGGCGAGCACGCCGTCGCTGAAGGCTTCGAGCCGGGTCTTGTTCATCCGGGCGCACCCCGACACCAACCGGCATGGCCCAAGCGGGGCACCATGCCGGCCGGCACGCGGTTCAGGCGGCGGGCATGCGGTGCAGGCCGCACAGCTTGTTGCCATCGGGGTCGCGCAGATAGGCGAGGTAGAGCTGGCCGCGGGCCCCCGGCGGATCTTCGATCGAGGTGCCACCAGCAGCAACGCCGGCATCGTGCCAGGCCTTGACCTGCTCCGGGCTGGTCATCGCGAAGCCGATCGTGCCGCCATTGGCGAAGGTCGCCGGCTTGCCGTCGATCGGGGTGGCGACGAAGAAGGCGCTGCCGCCATGGGCATACATGATGCGGCCCTTGGCGGTGTCATGCACGCCGGGCTTGGCGCCGAGTGCTGCGAAGATCGCGTCGTAGAAAACCTTGGACTTGGCGAGGTCATTACCCCCGACGAATAGATGGCTGAACATGGTGTTCCCCTTGACGGTTGTTTGAAGCCGGCGCCGAAGCGCTGAGCGAGGCTAGGCGGGTGGGGCGGGAGCGTCAACGCAACGGGTCAAGACCCGCGCGCCGCCTTGGCGTATTCCGGATTGCGGAACCGCTCGAACGTCACTTCGGTATCGCGATACCCCGGCTGCGCCACCTCACCGAAGGCCGCCACCAGGGCGGCGTGGCGCTCATCGACGTGGCTGCGATATTCGGGGTGCGGGATGATATACATGGCGTTCTCCGCGATCGCCCGCAGCACTTTGCGGCCGACGAACACCGGGTCCATCCGCTGCGCCTGCTCGGTCCGCAGGGCCTCGGAGCCTTCGGTCGCCAGCCCCTCGAAGGCGTCCGGCAAGGTTGCGCGCACGGCGACGGAGCTTGCGAACAAGTTGCTCCGCACGCCGCCGGGGCACAGTACGCTCACCCCGATGCCGGCGGAGGCCAATTCGGCGCGCAGCGATTCCGACAGCCCGACCACGGCAAATTTGGAGGCGCAATAGGCGGCGATGCCGGCCGGTGCCATCAGCCCGCCGGTCGAGGCGGTGTTGACGATATGCCCGCCTTGCCCGCGCACCAGCATCCGCCGCACCACCGCATGCGCGCCGAGGAAGGTGCCGGTGGCATTGATCTCCATCACCATGCGCCACAGCGCCTCCGGCATCTCAGCCACCGTGGTCGCCCGCCCATCGACGAAGCGGCCTTGGCCGACGCCGGCGTTGTTGCAGAGGATATCGACCGGCCCGAGCGCCGCTTCCACCGCGTCCAGCGCCTGTTCCCATTGCTCGGCGCGCGTCACGTCAAGCTTCACTGCCAGCCCGAGGCCGGGCAGCGCCGCCTTCGCGGCCTCCAGGGCGGCGTCATTGATGTCAGCGATCGCCACACGCAGCCCTGCCGCGACGAAGGCGCGGGCCATGCCGAGCCCGATGCCGCTCGCGCCTCCGGTGATCAACGCCGTCTTGCCCGCCAGCTCATCCATCGCACGCTCTCCCTGCCGCGCCACTGCGGCTTCCGCCCAGATAACCAATGCCGCCACCGGATCACAACGCCTGGCGCGCCGGCGACGCGGGAAGACAGACCCGTCTGCCATGGGGTCGCGGCGCGCCGGAGGCTCGTATAATCTGGCGCCACCAACCGAAGGAAACGCCAAATGTCGGACCCCGTGCTCTACGAACAGGACGGCCACGTCGTCACCATCACGCTCAACCGTCCGGAGATGCGGAACCCGATCTCCGAGTCCGGCATGGTCGACGGCATCGTCGCCGCGCTTGAGCGGATCAATCGCGACCAGTCCGTCCGCTGCGCCATCCTCACCGGCGCTGGCTCCGCCTTCTCCTCGGGCGGCGATCTCAAGAAGATGCAGCAGGCGCTGGAGGAGCGGGCCGCGAACCCCACCGCCACCACGCGCTACTATTCCGAGGGCATACAGCGCATTCCGCTCGCCTTCGAGAAGCTGGAAGTGCCGATCATCGCCGCGGTGAACGGCCCGGCGATCGGCGCTGGGAATGACCTCACCTGCATGTGCGACATCCGCATCGCCGGCGAGAGCGCCCGCTTCGCCGAGAGCTTCGTGAAGGTCGGCATCATTCCCGGCGACGGCGGCGCCTGGCTGCTGCCGCGCGTGGTTGGCTACTCGAAGGCCTGCGAAATGGCGTTCACCGGCGATCAGCTGACCGCCCAGGAGGCGCTGGAGATCCACCTCGTCAGCAAGGTGGTGCCGGATGCCGAGCTGATGGACACCGCGCGCGCCATGGCGAAGAAGATCGCCAGCAACCCCGCCAAGGCGATGCGGATGACCAAGCGGCTGATGGTTCAGTCCCAGGGGATGACGCTCGCCGCCATCCTCGAGATGTCGGCCGCCATGCAGGCGCTGGCCCATACCACGGCCGACCACAAAGAAGCCGTCAACGCCTTCCTGGAGAAGCGCAAGCCGGTCTTCACCGGCGGCTGACGCACGGGGAGAAAGGCGAGGGGGCGCCGCCCCCTCGACCCCCGGCCAGGGGCCGAGCCCCTGGACCTCATGCATTTGAAGCACTGCTGGAGAAAGAGAGAGGGGGCCAACTCGGTGGTTGCTGCCACGGAGATGGCCCCCTCTCTCTTTCTCCAGCCTCTTAAACGGATGCGGGTCTGGGGGCTCCAGCCCCCAGCGGGGTCAAGGGGCAGCGCCCCTTGCCTTCCTTTCCCGGCGCCCGCTCAGTGCGGCAGGTTCGGGTGCTGGCGGTCGGTGCCGGCGGCGCGTTCCCAGGCGCGGGCGACGCGGAGCACCATCGCCTCGTCGAAGTAGCGGCCGGCGAATTGGACGGAGAGGGGCAGGCCGCCGCTGGAGATGCCGGCGAGCATGGCGAGCGCGGGATGGCCGGTGACGTTGAAGGGGGTGCGAGCCTGACGCGGATAGGTGCGGGCAGTCGCCTCGGCGTCCTCGATGCGGCTCGCCGGGTCCATCGAGGAGGCGCAGAGCAGCACATCGACCTCGCGCAGGGCGGCTTCCACGGTGGCGATCATCTCGGCGCGGCGGCGCTGGGCGTTCACGTAGTCGCCGGCTTGCAGGAAGGCGCCGGCCATTAGGCGTTGGCGGCCGAGCTTGCCGTAATTGCCGGGCTGGGTGCGCAGCCAGGGCGCGTGGATCGACCATGCCTCGCTGTTGAGGATGATGCGGTTGACGGCGGCGAATTCGCCGAGCGTGGGCAGCGTGATGTCGGTGATGATGGCGCCTTCGGCCGCCAGGGTGCGGGCGACGTTCTCCAGCGCGGCGGCGGCCTCCGGGTCGGCCACCAGATCGGCCTCGTGGAAATGGCGCACGAAGCCGATGCGCAGGCCGCGCACGCCGCGCTCCAGCCCAGCGGCGTAGTAGCGCTTGGGCGCCGGGCGGCTGCCGGGGTCGGCCGGGTCATGCCCGGCCAGGGTATCGAGCAGCAGGGCGTTGTCGGCCACGCTGCGCGTCATCGGGCCGACATGGTCGAGCGTGAAGGCGAGGGGGAAGACGCCGCGGCGGGAGACCAGGCCGTAGGTCGGCTTGAAGCCGACGATGCCGCAGGCCGAGGCGGGGTTGCGGATAGAGCCGCCGGTATCGGTGCCGAGCGCGAGAGGGAAGAACCCGGCGGCGAGGCCGGAGCCGGAGCCGGAGGAGGAGCCGCCGGGGTGGTGGTCGCGGTTCCAGGGGTTGCGGGCGGGGGGGAAGGGCAGGTCGAACGACGGGCCGCCGATGGCGAATTCATGGGTGGAGAGCTTGCCCATCACGATGGCGCCGGCCTGGCGCAGCTTGGCCACGCAGACCGCATCGGCCTGGGCGTGATTGTCGAGCAGCACGCGGGAATGGCAGGTGGTCGGCAGGCCGGCGACGTCGATGATGTCCTTGATCCCGACCGGCACGCCATGCAGCGGCCCACGGATGCGCCCGGCGGCGATCTCGGCCTCGGCGGCGCGGGCGGCGGCCATGGCCGCCTCGTCATCGCGGCGGATGAAGACGTTGAGCGCAGGGTCCAGCGCGTCGATGCGGGCGTGCAGCGCGCGCATGAGTTCGACCGGGGAGAAACGCTTGGTGGCGAAGCCG
>CAIPLM010000046.1 GCA_903865895.1 uncultured Rhodospirillales bacterium
CGCGGGGGTCATTGGGGTTGCGCAGGAACATCCCCTCGGCGGCGAGCTTGAAACCGGCAGCCTCAACCTCGGCGCGCAGGAAGGCCTCCTCGATGCGGTGGAGCGTGCCGGCTTCCGAAATACCGGTGCCCGGGCGGCCGGCATGGTCGCCGAGCACGTAGTGGCCGCCGGGCTTGAGGGCAGCGAAAATGGCGCGGTTCATCGCGGCACGATCGATCCCGAGATGCCCGAGGTCATGATAGTTGAACATGAGGGTGACGAGATCGACCTTGCCTGCCAGCTCGGCCGGGATCGGGTCGGCGAAGGGGCGGGACAGCGGGATGATCTGGGCGGCGGCGACTCCGGCGTCCTTAAGCTTCGCTGAGCGATCGGCGAGCGCCACCGGCGATGGGCGGAACGGCCCGGGCGCCGCGGCGGGGGCGGGCAGGTTGGGGTTGGAATTGCCCTCGGGGGCCGCGGGCGGCTTGGCGTTGGGGTCCCGCGGCTGGCTCTGGCCGTAGACAGTGCCGGTAGGGCCGATCGCGCGGGCTAACAGCTCGGTGGTGTAGCCCCCGGCAGCGCTGACATCGACGGCCGTCATGCCCGGCCGTGCGTCGATGAAGGCGAGCATCGGCTCGGGCTTGCGGCGCAGGTCATTGGTGCGATCGGCCTGGCTGCGATCGGGCGCGGCGACTATGGCGGTGATTTGTGCGGGGGTGAGCGGCTGGGCGGCAGCCGGGCCACTGGAAATGCCGGCCAAGGCTGCGGCCAACAGCAGGCCGCGAAAGGCGATGCGCATGTATTTGCTCCCCAATCAACCCGGGGAGGCTAGCCGGTTGTGGCCTAGGACTCCAGCATCCGGCGCAGCAATTCGACATCCTCCGCGAATGCGGCGTCGAGCCCCATCAGCTCGGTAACGCGGCTGACCGCATGCATCACCGTGGTGTGGTCGCGATTGCCGAATTTGCGGCCGATTTCCGGCAGGCTGCGGCTGGTGAGCTGCTTGGCGAGATACATCGCCACCTGACGCGGGCGGGCCACCGCGCGGGCCCGGCGAGCGGAGGACATGTCGGTGATGCGGATGTTGTAGTGCTCCGAGACGCGGCGCTGGATCTCCTCGATCGAGACGCGGCGGTCGAAGGATTTCAGGAGGTCGTGCAGCACCTCCTGCGCGCTCTCCAGCGTGATGGCGCGGCCGAAGAGATTGGCGTGGGCGATGAGGCGGTTCTGCGCGCCTTCGAGTTCGCGGACATTGGAGGTGATTTTGTGGGCGAGGAACTCGTTGACCTTGGGCGGCACCTGCACGCCGGCGCGGTTGGCCTTGGTCTCGAGGATGGACATGCGCAATTCGAAGGTGGTGGCGTGCAGGTCGGCCACCATTCCGCAGCCGAGGCGGGTGCGCACCCGGTCCTCAAGCCCGCTGAGATCGGAGGGGGACTTGTCGGCCGAGACCACGATCTGCTTGCCGCTATCCACCAGGGCGTTGAAGGTGTGGAAGAACTCCTCCTGCGTGGTGTCCTTGCCGATGAGGAATTGTAGGTCGTCAATCATCAGCACGTCGACGCTGCGCAGCTCCTCCTTGAATTCCATGGTGGATTTCGAGCGCAGCGCCGCGATGAAGCGGTACATGAAGCGCTCGGCCGACATGTAGGTGACGGAGAGCGGCCCGCCCGGGCGCGCCGGATCGGTTAGGTCCCAGGCGATGGAGAGCATCAGGTGGGTCTTGCCGAGGCCGACGCCGCCATAGAGGAATAGCGGGTTGAAGCCGGGGCTCGCCGGCGACTCGGCCACCCGGCGGGCGCAGGCATAGGCGAACTCATTCGGCTTGCCGACGACGAAGCTGTCGAAGGTGAATCGCGGGTCCCGCGCCGGTTCCAGCCGCTCCTCGCCGCGGACGGCGACGGCAAGCGGCGCGAAGCGCGGCGAGACCGCGGATGCGGGCTCGGCGGGGCCCGGCGCGGCGACCTGGGTCTCGGCCAGGCCGACGATCTGCACGCTGCCGCGCACGATGAACTCGACATGGCGCACGCTGCGCTGCTCGGCCTGCCAGAGCGCGGCGACGCGATCGGCGTAGTGGCTGCGCACCCAATCCCGCGTGAAGCGGGTGGGGAGAGCGATCACCGCCTCGTCACCATCGATGCCGACCAGTGTCATATGCTTGAGCCAGGTGCGGTATTCGACCTCGCCGACCTCGGCCTGCAGCCGTCCGCGCACGCGCGCCCACACGGCGGCGATCTGCTCGGCGGCAGGATCGGTGGGCTGCGACGAGGGCGTCTGGTTCGGGGAGGGGTTGGAGGGCTTATTTGGCTCGCCCGGGGTTTGGTCGTTGTTCATCACACCTTCCCCGGTTTGGCCCAGGCCACACGTATCCCACGGCTCACGCGGAGCGCCACAAATTTCGGCCATTCCGGTATAACGCGACCCGTTGGGACTGCCCGCGCTACGCATCCAATATGACAGAGCGGCGTAGCCATGCAAGCGTTAAACTAAACACGCAACGAACTTTATCGAATGACGCTTTGGTCAATAAAAAAGAGCAGCGAACGCTGCTCTTTTTCGAAGTTCTATAATCATTGTGCGAAACTGTACTTTAGTTCTACACAAATTTCTATCCAGACTTGACCAGCCCGGATCGCGCGACTTACTTCGCGGCGATCGACTTCACGCGGGCGGACAGGCGGGAAATCTTGCGGGACATGGTGTTGTTGTGCACCACGCCCTTGCCGGCGGCGCGCTGCATTTCCGGCTGCGCGGCCTGAAGCGCGGCGCGGGCGGCTTCCTGGTTGCCCGAGGAAATCGCTTCCTCGACCTTCTTCACGAACGTGCGCATGCGCGACATGCGCGCCTTGTTGCGCTCGGTGCGGGTGGCGGTCTGGCGGATGCGCTTGCGGGCGGAGGCGGTGTTGGCCATCGGGTCTCTTCAATCAGGGTGAGTCAGGCGTTACAAGAAGATGTCTGAGCGAAGCGGTCTTCTAGGGACCGCCCTGGTCCGAGTCAAGGAATGATAGCGGAAACTAGCCCCGCTTGCGAAAGGCTGGCTTACGCTTTTCGGCGAAGGCGGCCATGCCCTCGATTTGATCGGGCGTGCCGAACAGTGAGAGGAACAGCGCCCGTTCGGCGCGCACGCCCTCATTCAGCCCGGTCTCATAGGCGCGGTTGACCGCGACCTTGGCGACCGTGGTCGCCACCGGGGAGAGGCTGGCGATGCGGGTGGCGATCTTGATCGCCTCCTCCAGCATGGTCTCTGCCGGGAAGACACGGCTCACCAGGTTGGAGCGCTCAGCCTCGGCCGCGTCCATCATGCGGGCGGTGAGGATCATGTCCATCGCCTTGGACTTGCCGACCGCGCGGGTCAGACGCTGGGTGCCGCCGGCGCCGGGGATGACCCCGAGGTTGATCTCGGGCTGGCCGAACTTGGCGGTTTCACCGGCGATGATCATGTCGCACATCATGGCCAGCTCGCAGCCGCCGCCGAGGGCGAAGCCGGCTACGGCCGCGATCACCGGCTTGCGGATGCGCAGCACGGTCTCCCAGTTATTGCCGATGAAGTCGTTATCGAGCACCTCGGGATAGGTGCGGCCGCGCATTTCCTTGATGTCGGCGCCGGCGGCGAAGGCCTTCTCGTTGCCGGTCAGCACCATGGCGCCGATCGCGGGGTCCGCATCGAAGGCCAGCAGTTGGGTGCCGAGCTCGATCATCAGCTGGTCGCACAGCGCATTGAGCGCGGCCGGGCGGTTCAGGCGGATCAGGCCGACGGCACCATGGGTCTCGACGATAATCATCTCGGGCGTCGACATGCGGAAATCCTCCTGGCGGGGTGGCGCGTCATACTCACCGTTGAACGCGCGGGCAATAGAAGGTGCTGCGGCCGGACTGCACGATGCGCGCGATGCCCATGCATCCCGGTGGACCCTTGCACTCCGCGCAGGGCTCGCCTTCGCGGCCATAGACCTTCCAGGCGTGCTGGAAATAGCCGAGCTCGCCATCGGGCTGCACGTAATCCCGCAGACTCGATCCCCCTGCAGCGATCGCCTCCGCGAGCGTCGCCTTGATTTCGCGCACCAGCTTGGTAATCCGCGCCGCCGAGATATCCGCCGCCTGGGAAGTGGGGTCGATCCCCGCGCGGAAGAGCGCCTCGCACACATATATATTGCCGAGCCCGGCGACCACCGTTTGGTCGAGCAGCGCGGCCTTGATCGGGGTGCGCTTGCCGGCCAGCGCCTCGGCCAGCACCCCGGCGGAGAACGTCTTTCCCAGCGGCTCCGGCCCCAGCCCGGCGAGCAGGCGGTGTGCGTCCTCGCCCGCGGTCGGCATCAGGTCCACCGCGCCGAAGCGGCGGGGATCGACGAAGCCGACGCGCCAGCCGTCATCGGTCTCCATCACCATGTGCTCGTGCTTGGTCTCCTCGTTGCTACCGGCCGGGCCGATCAGCATGCGGCCGGACATGCCGAGATGGATCAGCACGGTATCGTCGCCATCGACGCGCATGAGGATGTATTTCGCCCGCCGCCGGAACCCCAGCACCCGCGCGCCGGTGAGCCGCCGTGCGAGGCCGGGCGGGAAGGGAAAGCGCAGGTCCGGCCGGTTGACGCGGGCATGGCGGATCACCCGGCCCTCGAGCTTGGCGGCCATTCCGCGCATCACGGTTTCGACTTCGGGGAGTTCCGGCATGATGCCGGGAAGGCTATACGTCTCCCATCATGAGCGACAGCCCCCCGCCTGCCCCGGACGACGTCACCGATTTCGGCTACCGCGAGGTGCCGAGGGCCGAGAAAAGCGCCATGGTGCGCGCGGTCTTCGACAGCGTGGCGCCGAAATACGACGTGATGAATGACCTGATGTCGCTCGGCATCCATCGGGTGTGGAAGCGTGTCTTCATCAACGCGCTCGATCCGCGGCCCAATCGCAGCCTGCTCGATCTCGCCGGCGGCACGGGGGATATCACCTTCGGTTGGCTCGCGGCCGGTGGCGGCCCGGCCATTTTGTCGGACATCAACGCATCGATGCTCGAAGTCGGGCGGGATCGCGCGTTGGGCAAGGGGTTCGCCGCCGGGCTCAGCTTCCTCAATGCGGATGCCGAGCATCTGCCGCTGCCCGATCGCAGCCAGGATACCGTGACGATCGCCTTCGGCCTGCGCAACTGCACCGACAAGCCGGCCGTGCTGGCCGAGGCGCGGCGCGTGCTGCGGCCGGGCGGGCGGTTTTTCTGCCTGGAATTCAGCCGCGTGCAGGTGGCAGCACTTACGCCGGTTTATGACGCCTGGTCCTTCAAGGTGCTGCCGCGCATCGGCAAGATGGTGGCCGGCGATGCCGACAGCTACCAGTATCTGGCCGAGAGCATCCGCACCTTCCCCGACCAGGAGACGCTGGCGGAGATGATGCGCGACGCCGGGCTGGAGCAGGTGAAGGTGCGCAACCTCTCCGGTGGCATCGCGGCGATCCATAGCGGGTGGCGGCTGTGACAGGAAGCAAGCGCTTCTTTTTGAAAAAAGAAGCAAAAACTTTTTATCCGTTTGCTTCGCGCCCTCCCCTTCGCGAGGGAAGCAACCGGATAGAAGTTTTTTGGTTCTTTTTTTCAAAAAAGAACCCCTTCTTTCCCTGGACTCTTAGCTGGGGTTCGCCATGAGTCTCACCGGCAAGCGCGTTCTTCTCATCGTCAGCGGCGGGATTGCCGCCTTCAAGGCACTTGAATTGATCCGCCTGCTGCGCAAGGCGGGCTGCGGCGTGACCTGCGTGCTGACCAAGGGCGGTGCCCAGTTCGTCACGCCCCTCTCGCTGCAGGCACTGAGCGAGCACAAGGTCTATACCGATCTCTTCTCGCTGACCGATGAGAGCGAGATGGGCCATATCCAGCTCTCCCGCAGCGCCGATCTCGTGGTGGTGGCGCCGGCCAGCGCCGATATCCTGGCGAAAATGGCGGCGGGGCTGGCCGATGATCTCGCCTCCACCGTGCTGCTCGCCACCGACAAGCCCGTGCTGGTGGCGCCGGCGATGAATGTGCGGATGTGGGGGCACGCCGCGACGAAGGCCAATATGGCGATGCTTTCCTCCCGCGGCATTCATGTGGTGGGGCCGGATGAGGGGGCGATGGCCTGCAATGAGTTCGGGCCCGGCCGTCTTTCGGAGCCGCCCGCCATTCTCGCCGCCATCGAGGCGCTGCTCTGCGCGCCGAAACCGCTGGCCGGCAAGCATGCGCTGGTGACCTCGGGGCCAACCCATGAGCCGATCGACCCGGTGCGCTACATCGCCAACCGCTCCTCCGGCAAGCAGGGCCACGCCATCGCCGCCGCTTTGGCCGCGCTTGGCGCCCGCGTCACCCTTGTGAGCGGGCCGGCGAGCGTGCCCGATCCTGCCGGCGTGAAAATCGTGCGGATCGAGACGGCGGCCGAGATGCTGGCGGCCTGTCAGGCGGCGCTGCCGGCCGATATCGCCGTGTTCGCCGCCGCGGTGGCGGATTGGCGGGTGGCGAGTGCGGCGCATCAGAAGATGAAGAAAACGCCGGGCGGTGCCCCCCCTGCCCTCGAACTCACCCCCAACCCCGACATCCTCGCCACGATCGCCGCCGCCGGACCCGCCCGACCTGGCCTGGTGGTCGGCTTCGCGGCCGAGACGCATGACCTGATCGCCCACGCCCAGGACAAACGCCGCCGCAAGAACGCCGACTGGATCGTCGCCAATGACGTCTCGCCCGCCACCGGCATCATGGGCGGCAGCGAAAACGAGATCCTGCTGATCACCGCAGAGGGGGAGGAGCCCTGGCCGCGCCTCGCCAAGGACGAAGTGGCCACCCGCCTCGCCGCCCGTATCGCCGAGGCCCTCGCATGAACATTCCCGTCGCCGTCAAACGCCTGCCGCATAGCGCGGGCCTGCCGCTGCCCGCCTATGCCACCGCGGGCGCCGCGGGGCTGGACCTGCTGGCCGCCATCGGCGAGGACATGGTGATCCAGCCTGGCGCCCGCATGCTGGTGCCCACCGGCCTCGCCATCGCGCTGCCGGCCGGCTACGAGCTTCAGGTGCGCCCGCGCTCCGGCCTCGCGCTCAAGAACGGTATCGTGCTGCCCAACAGTCCAGGCACCGTGGACGAGGACTACCGGGGCGAGTTGCTGGTGATCGTGATGAACGCGGGCAGCGAGCCCTTCACCGTCACCCGCGGCATGCGCATCGCCCAGGGCATCCTCGCGCCCGTCGTGCGGATCGCCTGGGAGGAGGTGGCGGAGTTGCCGGAGACCGCACGCGGCGCTGGCGGCTTCGGTAGTACAGGTGTCACAAATCAGACGCCCTAGGGTTGATGACAGGGCATCGGGCATCGGCTAAGGCCTCCCACCACGGCCAATCTCGTTGCAACGGATTATCATGAACAGCCGAGACCTTCCCGCCGGCCTGTCCGGCCGGCGCATTCCGAATGTCTGGGATATCGCGGCGATCCTCGCGGTGACGCTGCTGTTCGTTGCCATCGCACGGGCCGGGCGCGGCACGCTGGTGCCGCTTAATGCGCTGGAAACCTCCGCTATCACGCTCGACCCGTGGAGCCTGCCGGAATTCGCGCTGCGCACCACGCTGCGCATGTTCGCGGCCTTGGCCGCCTCGCTGCTGTTCACCTTCACCTACGCCCCGCTGGCTGCAAAAAGCCGCCGCGCCGGGCTGATCATGATCCCGATCCTGGACGTGTTGCAGTCCGTCCCCATCCTCGGCTTCCTCACCTTCACCACTGCGTTCTTCATGGGGCTGTTCCCCGGCCGGGTGATGGGGCTCGAACTGGCGGCGATATTCGCGATCTTCACCAGCCAGGCCTGGAACATGGCCTTCAGCTTCTACCAGTCGCTCACCACCGTCCCCGCCGATCTCGACGAGGCGACCCGCGGATACCGGCTGACCTCATGGCAGCGCTTCTGGCGGCTCGAAGTGCCCTTCGCCATGCCCGGACTGGTGTGGAACACCATGCTGTCGATGTCGGCCGGCTGGTTCTTCGTCGTCGCCTCCGAGGCGATCACGCTCGGCGAACAGAGCTGGAAATTGCCGGGTATCGGCGCATACGTGGCTCTTGCGCTGGAAACGCGTGACATCAGCGCGGTGTTCTGGGCGATCGGCGCCATGCTCGCGGTCATCCTCGCCTATGATCAGTTGCTGTTCCGCCCCCTGGTCGCCTGGTCCACCAAGTTCCGCTTCGAGACCACCGCGAGCGCCGAGGCGGATGACCCCTGGGTGCTGGCATTGCTGCGCCGCACTCATTTGCTGCGCGTGGGCGGTGATTGGGTCAGCCGCGGAATTGGCTGGCTGACGGGGTTGCGCATCGGCCGGCCGTTTCAGGGGGAATCCATTGGCGCCCGAGACAGCCGCACCGGCGATGCGGTGTTCATGGGCTGCGTGCTGGCGGTGCTGGCATGGGCGGTGTGGCAGATCTGGGGCTATATCACCGCAGCGCTCGGGTGGTGGGATCTCGCCGAAACCTTGATGCTTGGCGCCATCACCCTGCTGCGCGTGGCGGTGCTGATGGCCCTGGCCGCGGTGATATGGGTGCCGATCGGCGTCTGGCTCGGCCTGCGCCCGG
This sequence comes from uncultured Rhodospirillales bacterium, assembly GCA_903865895.1. Taxonomy (GTDB): domain Bacteria; phylum Pseudomonadota; class Alphaproteobacteria; order Acetobacterales; family Acetobacteraceae; genus CAIYPH01. The sequence goes on from CAIPLM010000046.1 coordinate 8,528, forward strand.
CCTGGGCGCGCCGGGTGCAGCCGGTGGCGCAGTTCCTCGCCGCCTTCCCGGCCAATCTGCTGTTTCCGCCCTTCGTGGTCGTGATCGTCGCCTTTCACCTCAACGTCGAAATCTGGCTTACGCCGCTGATGGTGCTGGGTACGCAGTGGTACATTCTGTTCAACGTCATCGCCGGCGCCTCGGCCTTTCCCGGTGATTTGCAGGAGGCGGCCAAGAATTTCCGCGTCGGCGGTTGGCTGTGGTGGCGTAAGGTGATCCTGCCCGGCGTGGCGCCCTATTTCGTCACCGGCGCCATCACCGCCTCGGGTGGTTCGTGGAATGCCTCGATTGTCGCCGAGGTCGCCGCCTGGGGTGATACCAAGCTCGCGGCGCACGGGCTTGGCGCCTATATTGCCCAGGCGACGGATGCTGGAAACTTCCAGCGCGTGGTGCTCGGCGTGGTGATCATGTCGCTCTACGTGCTGCTGATGAACCGCCTGATTTGGCGGCCGCTCTACGCCTATGCCAGCCGCCGCGCGACCCTCGGATAGGAGCCAAACCGATGCAGGAACTGATGTCCGTCCGCGGCTGCCGCCAAGCCTACCACAAGGACAGCAACCCGGACCTCGTCGTGCTCGACGATGTCAACCTCACCTTGCAGAACGGTGAAATCGTCGGCCTACTCGGCCGCTCCGGCTCCGGAAAATCAACCCTGCTGCGCATCGTCGCCGGCCTGCTGACGCCGACCGCCGGCGAGGTCACCTGGCACGGCAAGGCCCTCAAGGGCCCGGCCGAAGGCGTCGCCATGGTGTTCCAGAGCTTCGCCCTGTTCCCCTGGCTGACGGTGCAGGAAAACGTCGAACTCGGGCTCGAGGCCCAGGGCGTCGGCCGCGCCGAGCGCGAGCGCCGGGCCGAGGCCGCGATCGACCTCATCGGTCTCGGCGGGTTCGAAAGCGCCTACCCGAAGGAACTCTCCGGCGGCATGCGCCAGCGCGTCGGCCTGGCCCGCGCCCTGGTGGTGCAGCCCGAACTGCTGCTGATGGACGAGCCCTTCTCCGCGCTCGACGTGCTGACCGCGGAAACCCTGCGCACCGACCTCATCGACCTCTGGATGGAACGCAAGCTGCCGGTCAAATCCATTCTCATGGTCACCCACAACATCGAGGAGGCGGTGCTGATGTGCGACCGCATCCTCGTCTTCTCGTCCAACCCCGGACGGGTCGCCAGCGAGCTGCGCGTGCCCTTCCCCCACCCGCGCAATCGGCTCGATCCCGCCTTCCGCAAAATGGTGGACGACATCTACGCGCTGATGACCCGCCGTGCGGTGGCACCGGTGCAAGCGCCGCAGACCGCCGATAACGGCTTCGCCACCCAGCTCCATCATATTTCCACCAACTTGCTGGCCGGCCTCATCGAGACCGTTGCCGCCCCCCCTTACGACGGCAAGGCCGACCTGCCGGCCCTCGCCGCCGCGCTGCAGCTCGAAGCCGACGAACTCCTGCCAATGGGTGAAACCCTCCAGGCCCTCGGGCTCGGCGAAATTGCCGAAGGCGACCTCCGCCTCAACGACGCCGGACGCCGATTCGCCCAGGCAGATACCGATACCCGCAAAGCGATCTTCGCGAACGCGCTCCGAACCCACCTGCCCCTCGCCCGCGCCATCCGCCGCACGCTCGACGAACGCTGGAACCACCGCGCCCCGGCACTCCGCTTCCGCGACGAACTCGAAGACCACATGTCCCCCGATTACGCCGAAGAAACCCTCCAAGCCGTCATCAACTGGGGCCGCTACGCCGAACTCTTCAGCTTCGACGACGAAGCCGACCAATTCACCCTCGAAGACATCGACACCGCCGCCTGACGGACGGCCGTGAGGCGCGGAGCCGAAGGAAGGCCAGGGCGCTGCCCTGGACCCGGCAGGGGCTCTGCCCCTGCACCCCGCCAGGAACTGAGTTCCTGGACCTCCATCAGTTTAAGGGAAAGGTTTGGCTGAAAAGGGGGGC
>CAIPLM010000047.1 GCA_903865895.1 uncultured Rhodospirillales bacterium
ACGTGGGTCCCCGGAGGGGAGAATTTGTTTGGGAAGGTCGACTGGAGCAGCGGTCGGAGCCGGAGGCCAACCTTCTCTGGGGGGCAGGTATCGCTGCTGATCGCTCGCGCCAGGGCTGGCAGGTAACTTTTGGTGGAGTTTCCTACTCTGGTCCGTCGATCAAAGGATCAGGTTTGGCAAAGCCTCCCAACGCGCCGACGTCCTTTATTTCGATAAGCGTGCCGCGCGTGTGGACACCATGGTTGGCCAGGCTGGCGAGTGCCCGGGAGAGGTTTTCCGGGGTCATGCCGAGGCGGGCAGCCAACACGCGCTTTTCGATATCGAGATTGACCTGGCCGGGCGTGCCCTGTTCAGCGGACTGGGTGATGAGCCAATTGGCCAGACGCTCGGCGCCGGTGCGGAGTTTCTGATTTTTCAAAGCCTTGATCGCCTGGCGGTAGCCACGCGCGAGTTCGGCGACGATAGCGCGCATGAAGGCGGCATCCTGCGCCATCCAGCGGCGGACGCGTTCGGCCGGGATCATCAGGATGCGGGCGCGGGTGAGGGTGCGGGCTGATTGCAGGTAGATCTGGTCGGACAAGACCGCCGCAAGGATGAAGGCGCCGACGGGGCGGATGAGTTCCATCGTGGTCTCGCGCTCGCCGCTACCGGCGTAGAGTTCGACGGTGCCTTCGACGACGACATGCAGGAAGTCGGCCGGATCGCGCTCGCGGATCAGGGTGACGCCGGGGGGGAAGAACTGAAGATAGCCGGCGGCGACGAGGTCGGCGAAGGTGGCTTCGGCGATGCCGTCGAACAGGCGCAGTCCGCGGAGCGCGGTGATCTCTTCGGCGCGAATGAGCCCTCTCCCTTTGGCTGAAATAAGAATTACGCGACGATTGACAAATGTCAAATGGACAATTGATTTATAGTAATTGCCAACACTAAAATCTTCATAACGGACTTGATGGATTGGTTTATTCTCTAAACTGCGTTGTCTTACACAGTTCTATTGATCCAGATCAAATACCGGCTCCTGGCGGTGGCTAGTTTCCGGTCGGGGCGGTGCCGTGCGCGGCGTTGTCCGTTGCAACACGCTGGAGCCAAGTCATGAGTGACGTCGCCGCCATCAAACCCATAGGCAGACCCGAAGGCCAGCGCATGGCGCTGGGGATGAGCACCACGGCATTTACCGTCTGCTTCGCGGTCTGGACGATTTTTTCGATCATCGGCATTCGCATTCGCCAGGAACTGGGGCTGACGCAGACCGAATTCGGCTTGCTGGTGGGCACGCCGATCCTGACCGGGTCGATTATCCGCGTGGTGCTGGGGATCTGGACGGACCAGTACGGCGGGCGCCGGGTGTTCACGATCACGATGCTGGCCGCGGCGGTGGCGACGTTCCTGCTCGCTTATGCCCACACCTACACGATGACGCTGGTGGCGGCCCTGGGCGTGGGCATCGCGGGCGGTTCGTTCGCGGTCGGTGTCGCGTATGTGTCGCGCTGGTACCCGGCGGAAAAGCAGGGCACCGCGCTCGGGATTTTCGGGGCCGGCAATGTCGGCGCGGCGGTGACGAAGTTCTTCGCGCCGCTGGTGATGGTGGCCCTCGGCTGGCAGGCGGTGGCCCAGGTCTGGGCCGGTGGCCTATTGGTGATGGCGGTGGTGTTCTTCATCACTACTAAGGACGATCCGGTGCTGGTGGCGCGGCGGCTGTCGGGCGAGAAGCCGAAGTCGGCCTGGCTTGAACTGGAGCCGCTGGCCAATGTGCAGGTGTGGCGGTTCGCGCTGTACTACTTCTTCGTCTTCGGCGCGTTCGTCGCGCTGTCGCTGTGGCTGCCGCAGTACATGATGTCGGTCTATGAGCTCGACGTGCGGACGGCCGGCATGATCGCGGCGTTCTTCTCGGTGCCGGCGAGCCTGCTGCGCGCCTATGGCGGGCATCTCTCCGACGTGTACGGCGCGCGCCGGGTGTTGTGGTGGACGTTCGCGGTGTCAATCGTGGCGACGTTCCTGCTGTCGTATCCGCCGACCGACTACATCGTCACCGGGATCGGCGGAAAATACGCCTTCCACATGGAAATGGGGGTGGTGGGCTTCGTCGTGACCCTGTTCGTGCTGGGCTTCTTCATGGCCCTGGGCAAGGCGGCGGTCTACAAGCACATACCCGTCTATTATCCCGGCAACGTGGGCTCGGTCGGCGGCCTCGTCGGCATGATCGGCGGGCTTGGCGGTTTCGTGCTGCCGATCCTGTTCGGCGTGCTGAATGACCTTACTGGGCTGTGGACGTCGTGCTTCATGGCGCTGTTCCTAGTCGTCCTGGTCTCGATGGTCTGGATGTCGTTCTCGATCCGGCAGATGGAACGCGCGGCGGTGGGCGAGACACTCGCGAAGCTGCCGCAGTTGCCGGAAATGCTGGGGATGCCGATCCCGAAGGCGGTGGTCGGCGCGTCCGGCGCCGTGCTGACAGATTGGCGGCCGGAGGATGCCGGGTTCTGGGCGTCCAAGGGCAGGGCCATCGCGCGGCGCAATTTGTGGCTGTCGATCCCGTCGCTGCTGCTGTCGTTCGCGATCTGGCAGGTGTGGTCGGTGGTGGTGGCGAAGCTGCCGCTGGTGGGGTTCAAGTTCACCACCGACGAGCTGTTCTGGCTGGCGGCGCTGCCCGGGCTGACCGGGGCGAGCCTGCGGATCTTCTACTCCTTCATGGTGCCGATTTTCGGCGGCCGGCTGTGGACGACGGTGACCACCTGGTCCCTGCTGATCCCCGCCATCGGCATCGGTTACGCGGTGCAGAACCCGTCGACCCCCTACGTGGTGCTGCTGATCCTCGCCCTTCTCTGCGGCTTCGGCGGCGGCAACTTCGCCTCCTCGATGTCCAACATCTCGTTCTTCTTCCCCAAGGCGGAGAAGGGCAACGCCCTGGCGCTGAATGCCGGGCTCGGCAATCTCGGTGTGAGCGTGGTGCAGTTCGTCGTGCCGCTGGCCATCACGGCCGGCGTCTTTGGCTGGCTCGGCGGGCCGCCGGAAGTGGTGAAGGCCGGTGCGGCGCCACTGTGGCTGCAGAATGCGGGCTTCGTGTTCGTCCCCTTCATCGCCATCGCCGCCTTCGCCAACTGGTTCGGGATGAACGATATCGCCTCGGCCAAGGCCTCGTTCGCGGACCAGTCGGTGATCTTCAAGCGCAAGCACAATTGGATCATGTGCTGGCTCTACACCGGGACGTTCGGCTCGTTCATCGGCTACTCGGCGGGATTTCCGCTGCTGGCGAAGATCCTGTTTCCCGAGGTCGATGCGTTGCAGCTCGCGTTCATCGGGCCGCTGGTCGGCGCGCTGTCGCGCTCCGGCACCGGCTGGGTGTCGGACAGGTTCGGCGGCGCGCGGGTCACGTTCTGGGTATTCTGGATGATGCTGGCCGGCGTCGCGGGCGTGCTGTGGTCGATCTCGATGCATGCGCAGCCCTGGGCGTTCTGGGCGTTCTTCGGCTCGTTCCTGGTGCTGTTCTTCGCCACCGGGGTGGGCAATGCGTCGACCTTCCAGATGATCCCGGCGATCATGCGCATCGAGATCGCGCGGCTGATGCCCGGCGCTTCGCCCGATGCGGCGCGGCTCCAGGCGGAGCGGGAGAGCGCGGCCATCACCGGCTTCACCTCGGCGATCGCGGCGTTCGGCGCCTTCTTCATCCCCAAGGGCTACGGCACCTCCATCGCGCTGACCGGCGGGCCGGAAGCGGCGCTGTGGGCCTTCGGGATCTTCTACGTCACCTGCATTGCCATCACCTGGGCGGTCTACAGCCGCCGCGGCGGGTTGCTGCATGCCATCGAGCGCCAGGCGCGCTGAGGGAACATCGACATGTCACATTTCCTGGACCGGCTGACCTTCTTTCGCCGCAAGGCCGAACCGTTCGCGGACGGACACGGTATCACCACCGAGGAGAGCCGCGCCTGGGAGGACGGCTACCGGCAGCGCTGGCAGCACGACAAGATCGTGCGCTCCACCCATGGCGTGAATTGCACCGGGTCCTGCTCGTGGAAGATCTACGTCAAGGGCGGCATCGTCACCTGGGAGACGCAGCAGACCGATTATCCGCGGACGCGGCCCGACCTGCCCAACCATGAGCCGCGCGGTTGCGCCCGGGGCGCCTCCTACTCGTGGTATCTCTATTCCGGGGCGCGGGTGAAGTATCCGCTGATCCGGGCGCGGCTGCTGAAGCTGTGGCGCGCCGCCCGCGTGGTGATGACGCCGGTGGCGGCCTGGGCCTCGATCGTGCAGGACAAGGCCAAGCGCGATTCCTACACCACCATTCGCGGTCACGGCGGTTTCGTCCGCGCGACGTGGGACGAGGTCAACGAGATCATCGCCGCCGCCAACGCCTATACCGCCAGGACCTGGGGACCGGACCGGGTGATCGGGTTCTCGCCGATCCCGGCGATGTCGATGGTCTCCTACGCCGCCGGATCGCGCTATCTGAGCCTGATGGGCGGCGTGTGCATGTCCTTCTACGACTGGTACTGCGACCTGCCGCCGGCGAGCCCGCAGACCTGGGGCGAGCAGACCGACGTGCCGGAAAGCGCCGACTGGTACAACGCCGGCTACATCATCATCTGGGGCTCCAACGTGCCGCAGACGCGGACGCCGGATGCCCATTTCTACACCGAGGTCCGCTACAAGGGCACCAAGTCGGCGGTGGTGAGCCCCGACTATGCCGAGGCCACCAAATTCGCCGACATCTGGCTGGCGCCTCAGCAGGGCACCGATGCCGCGCTGGCGATGGCGATGGGCCATGTGATCCTGCGCGAATTCCACCTCGACCGCGACGTGCCGTATTTCAAAGACTATGCCACACGCTACTCCGACATGCCGTTCCTGGTGCGGCTCGTCGAGCGTGATGGGCGCCTGGTGCCGGAGCGGCTGCTGCGTTCGTCCGAACTGCCGGGTGCGCTGGGCGAGACCAACAACACCGAGTGGAAGACGGTCGCGTTCGACGAGATCTCCGGCGCCCTGGTCGCCCCGCTGGGCTCGGTCGGCTATCGCTGGGGCGAGCAGGGCAGGTGGAACCTCGAAAGCAAGGACGGCCAGGGGGCGGACATCGACCTGCGGCTCAGCCTGGCCGGCGACGGCTCGGAATATGCCGACGTCGACTTCCCCTATTTCGGCGGGCGCGCGACCGAGCATTTCGTGGCGACCCAGCATGGCGAGGTGCTGACCCGCAAGCTGCCAGTCCGGCGGATCGCGCTGGAAGGCGGCGGCACCGTGGCGGTGGCGACGGTCTATGACCTGATGATGGCTAACTATGGCCTCGATCGCGGCTTCGGCGGCGGCAATGTTGCCAAATCCTATGACGACGACACCCCGTTCACCCCGGGTTGGGCCGAGAAGGTCACCGGTGTGAAGCGCGGTGCCATCATCCAGGTCGCCCGCGAGTTCGCCGCCAACGCCGAGGCCACCAACGGGCGCTCGATGATCATCATCGGGGCTGCGATGAACCATTGGTACCACATGGACATGAACTACCGCGGGGTGATCAACCTGCTGGTGTTCTGCGGGGCCATCGGCCAGTCCGGCGGCGGCTGGGCGCATTATGTCGGCCAGGAGAAGCTGCGGCCGCAGACCGGCTGGCAGCCGCTGGCCTTCGGGCTCGACTGGTCGCGCCCGCCGCGCCAGGTGAACGGCACGTCGTTCTGGTATGCGCATTCCGACCAGTGGCGCTACGAGACCCTGACCGCCAGCGAGATCCTGTCGCCGCTGGCACCCGAGGGCGACTGGGACCAGTCGATGATCGACTACAACGCCCGCGCCGAGCGCATGGGCTGGCTGCCCTCGGCGCCGCAGTTGAAGCAGAACCCGCTCGGCATTGCCGCCGCCGCGCGCAAGGCCGGGATGGAACCGAAGGACTATGTGGCCAAGGGCCTCGCCGACGGGACGCTCGACATGTCCTGCCACGACCCCGATGCCCTCGAGAACTGGCCGCGCAACCTGTTCGTCTGGCGCTCCAACCTGTTGGGCTCCTCGGGCAAGGGGCACGAATATTTCCTCAAGCACCTGCTCGGCACCACCCACGGGCTGAAGGGCAAGGACCTCGGCGCCGAGGGGGCTCGGCGGAGCAAGGAGGTGACGTGGCATGAGGAGGCGCCACGCGGGAAGCTCGATCTGCTCGTGACGCTCGATTTCCGCATGTCCACCACCTGCGTCTACTCCGACATCGTCCTGCCCACCGCGACCTGGTATGAGAAGAACGATCTGAATACCTCGGACATGCACCCGTTCATCCATCCCCTGAGTGCGGCGGTGGACCCGGCGTGGGAGGCGCGGTCGGACTGGGATATTTACAAGGGCCTGGCCAAGAAGTTCTCCGAGATCGCGCCCGAGGTGCTGGGGGTCGAGGAGGATGTCGTGCTGACGCCGATCCTGCACGACACCCCCGGCGAGATTGCCCAGGCGCTGGATGTGAAGGACTGGAAGCGCGGCGAGACCGCGGCGATCCCGGGCAAGACCATGCCCTCTGTGGCGGTGGTAACGCGCGACTATCCGAACCTCTACGCCAAGTTCACCGCCCTCGGCCCGCTGCTCGACACCCTCGGCAACGGCGGCAAGGGGATCGGCTGGAACACCCAGCATGAGGTGCAGGCGCTCGCCGACCTCAACGGCACCCGCAACGGCGGCGTGGCGGACGGGCGGCCCAGGATCGAAACCGACATCGATGCCACCGAGGTCATACTCATGTTGGCGCCCGAGACCAACGGCGAGGTCGCGGTGAAGGCGTGGGAGGCGCTGTCGAAGGCGACCGGGCGCGAGCACGCCCATCTCGCGCGGTCGAAGGAGGACGAGAAGATCCGCTTCCGCGACATCCAGGCGCAGCCGCGCAAGATCATCTCGTCGCCGACCTGGTCGGGGATCGAAAGCGAAAAGGTCTGCTACACCGCCGGCTGGACCAATGTGCACGAACTCATCCCGTGGCGCACCCTGACCGGCCGCCAGCAGCTTTACCAGGATCATCTGTGGATGCGCGCCTTCGGTGAGACGCTGGTGACCTGGAAGCCGCCGGTCGATCTCAAGACCATCGCGGCGGCGTTGGGTTCCGCGCCCAACGGCAATGCCGAGATCGTGCTGAACTTCATTACCCCCCACCAGAAATGGGGCATCCACTCCACCTATTCCGACAATCTGCTGATGCTGACTCTTAATCGCGGCGGGCCGGTGGTGTGGGTGTCGGAGACCGATGCGCGCCGCGCGAACCTCCTCGACAACGACTGGGTCGAGGTGTTCAACGCCAACGGGGCGCTGACCGCCCGGGTGGTGGTGTCGCAGCGGGTCAATCCTGGAATGATGATGATGTACCACGCCCAGGAAAAAATCATCAACACGCCGGGCTCCGAGATCACCGGCAACCGCGGCGGCATCCACAACTCGGTCACCCGCACGGTGCTGAAGCCGACCCACATGATCGGCGGCTACGCGCAGCAATCCTACGGGTTCAACTACTACGGCACCGTAGGCTCCAACCGCGACGAGTTCGTGGTGCTGCGCAAGATGGCGAAGGTGGACTGGCTCGAAGGGCCGCTCGAAACCAGCAAAAGGAGTGTCGTGGCATGAAGATCCGCGCGCAGATCGCCATGGTGCTCAATCTCGACAAGTGCATCGGCTGCCATACCTGTTCCGTGACCTGCAAGAACGTCTGGACCACGCGCGAGGGCGTCGAATACGCCTGGTTCAACAACGTCGAGACCAAGCCCGGCGTCGGCTATCCCAAGGAGTGGGAGAACCAGCGCAAATGGAACGGCGGCTGGAAGCGCAATTCCAAGGGGGCGCTGGAGCCGCGCATGGGCGCGAAATGGCGGGTGCTGGCCAATATCTTCGCCAACCCCGACCTGCCCGAGATCGACGACTACTACGAGCCCTTCACCTTCGATCATCCCCATTTGCAGACCGCGCCGGAAAGCCGCGCCTTCCCCACCGCACGCCCGCGCTCGGCCATCACCGGGGAGCGGATGGAGAAAATCGAATGGGGCCCGAACTGGGAGGAAATCCTCGGCGGCGAGTTCGCCAAGCGCTCGAAGGACGCGAACTTCGAGGACGTGCAGAAGCAGATGTACGGCGAGTTCGAAAACACCTTCATGATGTATCTGCCGCGCCTGTGCGAGCACTGCCTCAACCCGACCTGTGCGGCGGTGTGTCCGTCCGGCGCGATCTACAAGCGCGAGGAGGACGGCATCGTCCTGATCGACCAGGACAAGTGCCGCGGTTGGCGGATGTGCGTGTCGGGCTGCCCGTACAAGAAGATTTATTACAACTGGTCGTCCGGGAAATCGGAGAAGTGCATCTTCTGCTATCCGCGCATCGAGAGCGGGCAGCCGACGGTGTGTTCCGAGACATGCGTCGGCCGCATCCGCTATCTCGGCGTGCTACTGTATGACGCCGATCGCGTAGCGGAGGCGGCGGGCGCCGACGAGAAGGACCTCTACCAGGCCCAGCTCGACCTGTTCCTCGACCCCAATGACCCCGCGGTAATCGCCCAGGCGCGTGCCGATGGCGTGTCGGACGCATGGCTCGACGCGGCGCGGATTTCGCCGGTGTGGAAGATGGCGATGGAGTGGAAGATCGCCTTCCCGCTGCATCCCGAATACCGCACCCTGCCGATGGTCTGGTACGTGCCGCCGCTGTCGCCGATCCAGAACGCGGCGGCCGCCGGCGCGGTGTCGATGAAGAACGGCATGCCCGATGTCTCATCGCTGCGGATTCCGCTGAAGTATCTCGCCAACCTGCTCACCGCCGGTGACGAGGCGCCGGTGAAGCTGGCGCTGGAGCGAATGCTGGCGATGCGGGCCTACATGCGGGCCAAGTCGATCGAGGGGCGCATCGAAAATGCCATCGCCACCGAGGTCGGCCTGCAGGGGGCGACCATCGAGGAAATGTACAAGTATCTCGCCATCGCCAACTACGAGGACCGCTTCGTCATCCCCACCACGCACCGCGAGTGGAGCGAGGATACGCAGACGATGCGCGGCGGCTGCGGCTTCACCTTCGGCAATGGCTGTGCCGGCGGCGAAACCACCAACCTGTTCGCCACCCGCACCGCGGGCAAGGCGAAGAACCCGATGGAGGTGATGTAATGCAGGTTCTCAAGGCCCTTTCGGCCCTGCTCTGCTATCCGAGCCCGGAACTGCGCGATGCCATGGGCGACATCACGCTGCTGCTGGCGTCGGACCCAGCACTCGGCGATGCCACCATCACCGCGCTGGGGCCGCTGACGAAGGCGCTGGCGACGGAGGATCCGTTCGATCTCCAGGCCGGCTATGTCGATCTGTTCGACCGCGGGCGGCGGCTGTCGCTGCATCTGTTCGAGCATGTGCATGGCGAGAGCCGTGACCGTGGCCAGGCGATGGTGGATCTGGCGCAGGTCTATGAGCGCGGCGGGCTGCTGCTGGAGGCCGGCGAATTGCCGGACTATCTGCCGACGTTCCTAGAGTTCGCCTCGACCCGGCCGGATGCAGAGGCGCTGTCGCTGCTGGGCGAGATCGTGCCGATCCTGACCTCGATGCACGACGGCACCGCGGCCCGCGCCCCCAACTACGCCGCCGTGTTCGCCGCCATCCTGCATATCGCCGGACACAAGGCCGCGGTGGTGCCGATGGAGGCGCCGGTCGACGACCTCGCGGCGCTCGATGCCGCATGGGAGGAGACCGCGGTGCAGTTCGGGCCGGGCGAGGATATCGCGGGCTGCGGCCCCGATCGCTTGCGCCAGCGCCTGCGGGCAGCCGGGCGGGATGCCCGCGTTTCCGAAACGGGCCGGGATGCCCGGGTCACGGTTTGAAGGAAGCACACATCATGATCCGTTCGCTCGATACCATTCTGTTCGGCTGGTATCCGTATGTCGCGTTCACCGTGTTCCTGCTGGGATCGCTGATCCGGTTCGACCGCGAGCAGTACAGCTGGAAGAGTTCGTCGTCGCAGCTGCTGCGGCGCAAGCAGTTGAGCTGGGGCTCGAATTTATTCCATGTCGGCATCCTGGTGATTTTCGCCGGCCATGCCGTGGGGTTGCTGACCCCGATGTGGATCTTCGAGACGCTCGGCGTTTCGCACGGCTTCAAGCAGGGGCTGGCGGTCGTGGCCGGCGGCCTGGCCGGAATCGCGTGCTTCGTCGGCATCGCCCTGCTGGCGCACCGGCGGCTGTTCGATCCGCGGGTTCGCGCGACGTCGAGTTTCGGCGACACCGCGATCCTGCTGCTGCTGTGGGCGCAGTTGACGCTCGGGCTGCTCACCATCCCGGTTTCGCTGAACCACATGGACGGCGGCGAAATGGTCAAATTCATGGCCTGGGCGCAGGGGATCGTCACGCTCGATCCGTCGGCCACGGTGCTGCTGGAGGATGTGGCGCTGGTGTTCAAGCTGCACCTGTTCCTCGGGCTGACGATGTTCCTGGTGTTCCCGTTCACCCGGCTGGTGCACGTGTGGAGCGCGCCGGTGTGGTATCTCGGCCGCCGCGGCTACCAGGTGGTGCGGGCACGACCGCGCACCCCCCCGGTGCGGAGGGCGGCGCCATGAGCCGCATCACCATCGACCGGCGTGGCGACGCGCCGGTCAGCACCGATCTGCTGGTCAACGGCATGCGGCTGATGCGACAGGACATCGCGGCCGAGGTGGCGAACTTCCCGGCCGCCACCGCGGGCGAAAGCTGGAAGGCGGCGGAGCGGGCGATGATCCTGCGCCTCGCGCTACGCCAGCGGGCGGCGTGGCTCGGGATCGTCGCGGTGCCGCAGGCCGACGCCGACGGGCGGCTGGAGACCGACGAGGACGCGACGTTACGGGCGCTGCTCGAGGCGGAGGTGCCGGTTCCGGTGCCGGCCGAGGCCGAGATCGCGGCCTACCACGCGGCGCATCCGGACCTGTTCAAGGCGCCCGATTTGTTCGATGCCAGCCACATCCTGTTCGCGGCGGCGGCCGATGACGATGCCAAACGTGGCGAGGCCCGGCGCAAGGCGGCGGAGGTGGCGGCGTTGCTGGCGCGCGAGCCGGACCGGTTCGCGGCGCTGGCCGGTGCGCTGTCCGCCTGCACCTCGGCCCAGCAGGGCGGCGCGCTCGGCCAGATCAGCAGCGGCGAGACGGCGCCGGAATTCGATGCGGCGCTGCATCGCATGGCACCTGGCGAAATCTCGGCGCCGGTGGAAACCCGGTTCGGGGTGCATCTGATCGCGCTGTCGCGGCGCGTGGCGGGCGAGGTGCTGCCGCTCGCGCTGGTGCGGGGCGCCATCGCCGGCCGGCTGGCCGCCCGTGCCGCCCACAAGGCGACGGCGGCGTATCTCAAGCAGGTGATGGCGGAGGCCGAGGTGGGGCCGGCGCCGCCGCTGGTGGAGGCGCCGGAGGTGCCGGGGATCAAGGCGTTCATCGAGGGCGCGGATGACGAACGCTGGCTCAAGGTGATCGGGGCGATGAATCGTGCCGCAGATCCGGCGGCGGCAGCCGTGGCGGCGATGCTGGCGGAGCCGGTAGAACACACCCACGTTCATTCCCACGGGCACTGACCGTGGTTCGCATCGGCATCCTCACCGTCTCCGACCGGGCCGCGCGCGGCGAGTATGCCGATCTCGGCGGACCCGCCATCGCCGACTGGCTCGGCCGCGCCATCACCTCGCCATGGGAGCCGGTGCGGCGGATCATCCCCGATGGGGTGGAAAGCGTGCGCGCGGCACTGATCGCGATGTGCGACGAGGACAAGGTCGACCTGCTGCTCACCACCGGCGGCACCGGCCCCTCGCCGCGCGACTGCACGCCCGAGGCGACCGAGGCGGTGATCGAGCGGCTGATGCCCGGCTTCGGCGAGGAAATGCGCCGCGCCAGCCTGCGGGACGTGCCGACCGCGATCCTGTCGCGCCAGGTCGCGGGGCTGCGCGGCACGTGTCTCATCGTCAACATGCCGGGCAAGCCCTCGGCGGTGGCGACCTGCCTGAATGCGATTTTCGCCGCGGTGCCCTATTGCCTGGACCTCGTGGGCGCCGGGCGGATCGAAACCAATCCGGCCATCATCGTGGAATTCCGCCCCAAATGAGCGCCACGGGAAAAACGAGGCCGGTGCTGCTGAGCCTCGGCGCCCGGCCGTTCTTCGTGCTGGCGGGGCTGTGGGCGGTGCTTTCGGTCGCGCTGTGGCCGCTGGTGCTGGGCGGGAGGCTGGTGCTGCCGAGCAGCTTCGCGCCGGTGGAATGGCATTCGCACGAACTGATCTTCGGCTACACCGGCGCCGCCATGGCCGGATTCGTGCTGACCGCGGTGGCGAACTGGACGGGTCGGCCGCCGGTCTCGGGCGGACGGCTCGCGGTGCTGGTGGTGTTGTGGCTGGCGGGACGACTGGCGGTCACCGGGTCGGACCTGCTGCCCGGGATCGGCTTCGTCGCCCTGGCGTTTCCGGCGCTGCTGGCGGTGTTCGTCGATCACCAGATCGAGGCCTCCGGCAATGCCCGCAACCGCAAGGTGGTGGCGCTGCTGGCGGGGTTCGCGCTGGTGGACACGGCGTTCCATCTCTCGGTGTGGTTTGGCTGGGACAGCAGCTTTGCCGCGCGCGGCGGCATCGCCGTGCTGGTGACGCTGATCCTGCTGATCGGCGGCCGGGTGACGCCGGCGTTCACCCGCAACTGGCTGAACCGCAAGAAGATCGCCGCCACCATCCCCGAATTCGGGCAGGGCGACATGGTGGCGCTGGGCCTCGCCGTCGCTGCCCTGGTCGGATGGGTGGTCTGGCCGGACCGGGCGTTCCTGACGACCCTGCATGTCGCCGCCGGGATCGGCGTGTTGTGGCGGCTGTCGCGCTGGCAGGGCTGGGTGGCCCGCCGCGACGTGCTGCTCGGCATCCTGCATCTCGGATACCTGGTGGCCGGCTGCGGCTTTCTCGCCGCCGCCGGTCATACAGGCTTCCCCGAGGCGGTACCGGCGGCCGTCGTGGTGCATGTCTGGGCGATCGGCGCGATCGGGGTGATGACGCTGGCGATGATGACGCGGGCGACTCTCGGCCATACCGGCGGGGCGCTGGCGACGGACCGGGCCACGACGGCGGCCTATCTATGCCTGTTGCTCGCCCTAGCCGCCCGGATCGCCATGGCCGTGCGGCCCGACATCGGCGGACTGTATGACCTCGCTGTGGCGGCCTGGTGCGCTGGCTTCGCGTTGTTCGTGATCCGTTACGCGCCCCGCCTCCTCCGAGACGGCTGATGAGCCGGACGCTTTCGACGTCGACCACCACGCGATTGAATACTTGAAGTCTGACTATAGCATTCACCCCCCCAGCAGCCGCTTCAGCACGTCGACCACTGACCCCTCGCCGACCAGCAGTAGGAGGACGATAACGCCCAGCACGATCTCGATCCGCGACAGTCGCGTGTTGGTCTGTTTCCAGCGCTCGGCGCAGACGGCTTCGTGCACGGCGATCTGCCGCGCGACTTCCTCGGCATTGGGCATGGGGTTCTCCTAAAGGCGTTCGACGATGCGGAAGCCGCGGCTGTTGGTGGCAGGGTGGTCCCGCACCGCGACGGCCTCGTCACCAGAGGCGGCAATGGCGCCCCACAGGCTGCGGACATTGAGTTCGCTCAGTGCCAGGGCGATGTCCGGGATCCACAACGCGTCGCCGGCCGCACCGAGGGCAGTGACCGTCACCCGGTGCTGGGCGCGGATTTCTGAGTTGGTCAGCAGCGGCAGGGTGAAGCGGGTGATGCGGGGATTGGCCAGCGCCGGCACCGGGAACTCGGCCCCGGTCAGCGGGTTGCGGTCACGACGGTCGAGCATCAGTCGCCCCTGGGTCACGACATAGACGATCGTACGCTATTGTGAGGCACAGTCCGCATAAGCTGAATCGAAGGAGAAGCATCGATGGCTGCGAAGGCGACGCTGACGGCCAAGAACCTCGAGGCGCTAGGCGTTGAGCGTCTCGCCGGGTTACTGGTTGAAATCAGCACTGGGGACGCTGCGCTCAAGCGGCGCCTGCGGCTCGAACTGGCCAGCCTCGGAAGCCCACGCGACGTGGCGAGCGCGATCCGCAAGCGGCTGATCGCCATCGACCGGTCACGCTCATTCGTGAGCTGGCAGACCCGGCGCGCCCTGATCGACGATCTCGAAACGCAGCACCGGGCGATTCTCGATCCGCTGGCAAAGGCCGATCCGGCTGAAGCTCTCGACCTGATGTGGCGCTTCCTGGCGCTGGCGAATGGCATCTTCGAACGGTGCGATGACAGTAGCGGGCTGGTCATTGGTGTGTTCCGCGGCGCGGTTGCCAACCTGGGCCGCATTGCCATCATGGCGCGTGCCGACCCGGATGATCTGGCCGAGCGGACGTTCCAGGCACTGCTCCAAAACGACTACAGTCAATATGACGAGCTCATCGCCGCGCTCAACCCTGCGCTGGGGCCGGAGGGGATGGCCCGCCTCAAGGCGCGGATGCAGGAGATTGAACGTGAGCCGGCGCGCAAAATTCCGCTGTCGGAGCGGCGGAAAATCGGCTGGAGTTCGAGCGGACCGATCTACGCTGACGATTTGGAGAACGCATCCAGACTGAGCGCGGCGCGCCTAGCTCTGACCGAGATTGCCGACGCCCAGGGCGATGCCGACGGGTTCATTGCGCAGTACGACGCAACAACCCGCAAGGTACCCAAGATTGCGGCGGAGATCGCCAGCCGCCTGCTCGCCGCTGGGCGGCTGGACGAAGCATGGCAGGCGTTGGAGGCCGCCGAACACCGGCGTGCTGGATGGCCGGATTTCGCCTGGGAGGACGCCCGCATCGCGGTACAGGATGCCCTTGGGCGGGCATCGGATGCCCAGGCCACGCGCTGGTCGTGCTTCGAACGTGCGCTGTCGGGCGCGCATTTGCGAGAGTATCTCAAACGTCTCGCTGATTTCGATGACGTCGAGGTCGAGCAGAGGGCGTTGGATTATGCGTCGAAATACAAAGGGTTCCTGGATGCCCTGGCCTTCTTCGTCGCGTGGCCTGCGCTCGACCGCGCATCCATGCTGGTCCTTGAACGAGGAAAAGAACTCGATGGTGACCACTACGAAATCCTGTCTCGCGCCGCTGAGGCCCTCACTGGCCGTTACCCGCTGGCGGCGACGCTGATCCTGCGCGCGATGGTCGATTTCACGCTTGGGAAAGCCCGGTCAAGCCGCTATCGCCACGCCGCACGACACCTCGCAGAATGCGCGGGGCTGGCCGTGTTGATCCGGGATTTTGGCATGTTCGCGCCGCACGACGCCTACCTGGCCGATCTGCGGCAGGGCCATGGGAAGAAAGTTGCCTTCTGGAGCCTAATAGCCTGACGCACGGCGGGGGCGTCCGACACCGCGCGCGCCGGCGGCACTGGTGGGGGCACCAAGAAAATGCGGCCCCACCCGTTACTCCGCCCAGGCTACGTCCCCGGATTAAACCACCCCCCACGCCAGTCGACGGCGCCAACCCCGAAGTCGAATACGACGCTGATTTCGACACCATCGACGCCCTGGATCGGTCCAGTAGTCACGTGTGGGCCGCTGGCGCCGTCGAGGTAGCCGTAGATATAGACAGGCGTCATCGCCGGGTCGGCCAGCAGATACCAGCGGTTGGACGGGATCTGCGCCTCGACGATCGGATCGATCATGCCAGCGAAGACGTTTGCCAGCGTCACTTGGTTGGCGTCGACCGGCACGGTCAACTGGCGGGCCGCCAGTTCGAGGTTGGGCCCGACCAGCAGCCGCATGCGGTCCCCGATGGCGATCGGCATGCCGTCGAGACTTCGCTGCTTCATGATGGCGGCCCGACCGAGTGCCAGATTGGCCAGATCGAGCGCCGTGCCAGTTGTCGCCTTGTTGGTGCGCGCTGCCGCGGTGCTGAACACCGGCGCACTGCCCGTCGCCAGCGTCGGCCCGTCACCGTTGGCGGTGTTGAGCAGGCTGTATGCGGTGGCGTTCTCGAAGTCGGCGATGCGTCGCCCGATCATCGCGGCGAAGTCGGTGAAAGCGCCAAGATCGTCGTTGACCAGCATCTGCCGTGTCACCCGCACGCGTCGGGCAAAGGTGCTGAGCAGCGCCGTCTCCTGGCTCTCGGAGAGCGTGCCGACCTGCATCTGCCCACCCTCGGGCAACGCGACCAGGCTCGGGAAGTCACCGGCGCGGAGATAGCGATGCGGACGGAAATCCTTGAAGTCCCGCCGCCGGAAGACGCGCTGATAGGTGGCTTGCGCCGGCTGATAGCCGGCCAGCAGCATCTTGTTGGCAGCGGCGGCGAGCAATGCCGGGAAGTCGCTGGTGGTGGTCAAAGCGCGTTCAGCGATGACCAGCGGATCGCGAGACCGGGCTTCGAGGCCGTTGAGCCTTTCGAGTTGCATCGCCATCTGCATGGGGCGCAGGCCGAGGAATTCGGCGTGCCGCGGTGAGGGCGCCACGTAGCCGGGCATACCGCGGACTGCGATCGCCTCCGCCATGGCGTCGCGGATGGTGGCCGGGTCGGTGTGGTCGGACCCCGCGGCCCACGCGGTGGCGTGGACGCGTTCGGCCGGTATCGGTTCGAGTGTGGTGGCATCAGGCATGATGGACTCCATGGATGGGAGGGTGATGAACGTGCAACGCCGGCACCCCCTCCTGGTGATGCCGGCGCTGGAACTCGGTGATGGCGGCAGCCGAAGCGGGCTTGCCCCGGCGTCAGGTGCGTATGGCGTAGACGGTATAGGAGCCTTTGGCCCCGTCCCGGTTGGGACCGACCATCCGAACCTTCTGAAGGGCCTCGACCTTGATGCCCTTCTTTTTCAGCCCGGCCAGGAAGCCGCGGACAGTGTGCTGCTGCCAGCCGGTTGTTTCGGTGATCTGGGCGATCGTCGCGCCCTCGGTGCGGCGGAGCTCAGCGAGGACGGCCTTCTGCTCGGTGCCCTCAAGCGATTTGCGCGGGGCGCCGGTATCGTCCGGGTTATTTTTGTTGCGGAACACCCAATCCGACGGGCATCGTGCGCAACGGGCTATTCAATCTGAGATGGCTAGCACGACTCAGGACCCAATTGGGCCCGAGCGCCTCCGCGTCAAGCTACGGGTTCGCATGGAGTTGAGAATGAAATTGCTGTCGATTGCGGTTTCCGCAGCCATGTTGGTCACAGTAGCAGTTTGCCCGGGCACATCACAGACCGCCGAGATTCGCGTCCTCAGTTCTACTGCGCTCGCAGATGTTTTGCGCGAACGCGGACCAGTTTTCGAGCTCTCCACCGGCCATAAACTGTTGATAGAATTGGACACTTCGACGGGTGTGAAGCGGAAGATTGAAGCCGGAGCACGGCTGGACATTGCAATAGCCACGCCCATGATGATTGTCGATTTGGCGCGGCAAGGTAAACTCACGCCCGGACAGGGAACTGGAATTGCTCAGGTGGGTTACGGTGTCGCAATACGTGCCGGTGCGCCGCGTCCGGACATCAGCTCAACCGACGCTTTCCGCGAGACCCTATTGGCCGCCAAGTCTGTGATGTACAATAAGGAAGGACAGAGCGGTATTCACATGGCGGCAGTGATGCAACGCCTAGGCATCGAAAAGGAGATGCGATCTCGCACGATCCAAAAAACTGCATCTGGGCCTGTGGCAGCTGATATCGCCAATGGCGAGGCTGAACTTGGCTTTCAATCGATCGCGGAGATACTTCCAGTCCAAGGAGCTGAACTACTCGGCCCGCTCCCGCCCGAATTGCAGGCGTACACCCAACTCGCGGCTGGTATCGCTGCTGACACGAACGCCGAGGAGGTCGCCCGACAATTCATTGTGTTCCTCACGGCCCCAGAGTCGGTGCAGGTGATGATGAAGTATGGCATGGAGCCTATGAGACGTTGATCGGTATCGTGCGAACTGAATTGATGAGTAAGCGGCCTCTACCGTGGGCGTAGTGCCCGGCCGCTGCTTATCTGTGGGCCAACGTGAATCGAGGTGAGGCCCGGGTCTTACCCCGTGACCTGTTTTTACCCGGGTCCCGTACGTTCAATGTATCCCTCCGCCGATGGCCGCCTTGCCCGGTTCGAGTAGCTCTCTGATTCTTTGGCGTCTTTAAGAGAGTTGCTAAGGACGTCTGGGATTGGAACTTGTCAGTGGCATTGAGCGGCGTCGTCGTTGGCGCATCGAAGAGAAGTTGCGGATTGTGGCCGAGGCCGAGGCACCTGGTGCGGTGTTTGCGGCCGTGGCGCGGCGGCATGGTATCAGTCGTGGGCTGCTGTGGATTTGGCGTCAGCAGATGCGACGGGGTGAGTTGCGGGCGGTTTCATTCCAGGCCGAGTTCATGCCGGTCAACGTGATCGCAGATACGTCTGATGCCAGGGTATCGGCGTCTGCGTCGATGCCGATCACCAGGCCCGAGAGCGTCGATATCATACTGCCGGACGGCACCTGTCTGCGGGTGAACGCAGCCATCGACGCCACATCGCTGCGCCGTCTGCTCGGGGTGCTGCGCGGATGATCCCGGTTCCGTCTGGGGTTCGGGTGTGGCTCGCCACCGGCAGCACCGACATGCGGCGCGGCATGAATGGTCTGGCGCTGCAAATCCAGCAGGCACTCGGCCGCGATCCGCATGCGGGCGACCTGTTCGTCTTCCGCGGCCGGCGTGGCGATCTGCTGAAGGTGCTCTGGCACGACGGCATCGGCATGTCGCTCTACGCCAAACGTCTGGAGAAGGGCCGCTTCATCTGGCCATCTCCCGCCGATGGGGCGGTGGCGATCAGTGCGGCCCAACTCGGCTATATGCTGGAGGGCATCGACTGGCGAAACCCGCGGCACACCTGGCGGCCGTCGAGCGCGGGCTGAACGTGGCGTTTGGCGGCAAAAAGTGACGTGATCCGGTAATTTCCAGTACACAGACGCCAGGATTTCTGATTCACTCTTCGGCATGAACCGCCAAGCCGACGACCTGCCGCTGGATGCCGACGCTCTCATGGCGGCTCTGATTGCCGCCCGTGCCGAGGCGAGCCTGGCCGTGCAGGCGTTGGCCACGGCCCGTGCCCAGATGTCGCAGGATCAGGCCGAGATCGCCCACCTCAAACTGCAGATCGCCAAGCTCCAGCGCGAGCGGTTCGGCTCCAACTCGGAGCGCACAAAGCGTCTGCTCGACCAGCTTGAATTCCAACTGGAGGAGTTGGAGGCCGCCGCCAGCGCAGATGAGATCACCGCCGAGACGGCAGCAGCCAAGACCTCCCAGGTCTCCACCTTCGTGCGCCGACATCCCTCCCGCCAGCCATTCCCCGAACACTTGCCGCGCGAGCGGGTGGTCGAGCCCGCCTCCTGCGCCTGTCCAACGTGCGGCGGGGGGCGGCTGTCCAAGATGGGAGAGGACATCACCGAGACATTGGAAGTGATCCCACGCCAGTGGAAAGTCATCCAGCATGTGCGCGAGCGCTTCTCCTGTCGGGACTGTGAGACGATCAGCCAGGCCCCTGCACCGTTCCACGTCACCCCGCGCGGCTGGGCGGGCCCGAGCTTCCTGGCGATGCTGCTGTTTGAGAAGTTTGGCCAGCACCAGCCGCTCAATCGTCAAGCCGAGCGCTATGCCCGCGAAGGCGTGCCGTTGAGCCTGTCGACTCTGGCCGATCAGGTCGGCGCCGGGGCTATGGCGCTGATGCCGATCTTCAAGCGCATTGAGGCTCACGTGCTGGGCGCCGCGCGCTTGCATGGCGACGACACCACGGTGCCGGTACTGGCCAAAGGTAAGACTGACACCGGCCGCCTGTGGGTCTATGTCCGTGACGACGGGCCATTTGCGGGTCCCGCACCGCCAGCAGCGCTGTTCCACTATTCGCGTGACCGCCGAGGTGAGCATCCGCGGGCGCATCTGGCTGCCTGGTGCGGCGTGCTGCAGGCCGATGCCTATGGCGGCTACAGCGAACTCTACGCGGCGGATCGTAGGCCCGGACCTGTTATGGAGGCGAGCTGCTGGGCCCACGCACGGCGCAAAGTCTTCGAGTTGGCCGATATCGAGACCGCCGCCATCAAGCGCGCGCGCGGCCAGAAGCCCAAGCCGGTCTATCCCCTGGCACTGGAGGCGGTGCAGCGCATTGACGTCCTGTTCGCCATCGAGCGCGAGATTCGCGGCTTGCCGACCGCCGAGCGGCGGTCGGTGCGTCAGGCGAAAGCTGCTCCGGTGGTGGCCGCGTTGGAAGCCTGGATGACCCAGACGCGCGACAAGCTCTCGGGCGGGCATGATCTGGCCAAAGCCTTGAACTATATGCTGCGCCGCTGGCCGTCCTTCACCCGCTTTTTGGACGATGCCCGGGTGTGCCTGACCAACAATTGCGCCGAGCGGGCGTTGCGCGGAATTGCTCTGGGTCGGAAGTCGTGGCTGTTTTGCGGCTCCGACCGTGGCGGCCAGCGCGCGGCCATCCTCTACAGCCTGATTGTGACGGCGAAGATGAACGACGCTGATCCTCAGGCGTGGCTCGCCGATGTCCTCGCCCGTATCGCAGGCCATCCCGCGTCCCGGTTGGATGAGCTGCTGCCGTGGAACTGGAACATCGCAAAGCCGAAGCCCAAGTCGACAACGGCCTGAACATGCAGCGCAACAAGGTCCATCATGTCCGCACCGTCGAACGCCTCGCCAAGGATCTTGGCGTCGATGAAGACCTTATCCACGACATCACCCTCGCACTTGAACCCGAGGACAGCGTGATCTGGGTCTATGGCCTCGACAACGACGGCATATTGGCATTCACAGATGATGGCATTGAGGAAGTTCAACGGCTGCTCGACGAATATCGGCACGACACCACGTCAAAACCTTGACCTGGCTCCGCGTGCTACGCCGGATGCTTAC
>CAIPLM010000048.1 GCA_903865895.1 uncultured Rhodospirillales bacterium
CAGCATCCGGGTCAGGCTCGCCAGCCCGCCGGGGAGGAGGAACATGAAGGCGATGAGGATCAGCCCGTAGACCGCGCCCGGTGCCGCCTTCGAAATCTCATCGGCGATGTTGGGGATGAACTGGATGAACAGCGCCCCCATGATGGCGCCCGCGATCGAGGCGCCGCCGCCAACCACCATGCCGACGAAGAAGGTCAGCGACAGGCCGACCCCGAAGGCATCGGGCGCGACGAACTGGATGGTGATGGCGCCCAGCGAGCCGGAGATGCCGGTGAACATCGCCGAGGTGGCGAAGCTGCGGGTCTTGAACATCGCGATATCGATGCCCATCGCCTCGGCGGCCGTCGGTTGATCGCGGATCGCCCGCATCGCCCGGCCAATGCGGCCTCGCACCATGTTGGTGGCGGCCAGAAACGCCAGTCCGCCAATGCACAGGGTGAAAAGGTAGAGCCACTGGTCGGGGTTCAGCGGCAGGCCGAAGGGCGCATCGGGCTTGTTGATCACGATGCCCTGCACGCCGCCGGTATAGTTCTCGAACAGCTTGTATTTCAGCAGCTGCGGCGTCGCCACCGCGAGGGCGAAGGTGGTCAGCGCGAGATACATGCCACCGAGCCGCAGCGCCGGCAGGCCTATCAGGAAGCCGACGCCGGCGCAGATCGCCGCCGAGACCGGCAGCGTCGCCCAGTATGGCACGTCAAGCTTGTCCATCAGGATCGCGGTGACATAGGCGCCGATCGCGTAGAAGGCGCCGTTGCCGAGCGAGACCTGGCCGTTATAGCCGGTCAGCAGGTTCAGCCCGAGCACCGCGACCGCGTAGACCACGACCATGGTGAACTGGAACAGCTTGTAGTCGGAGGCGAACATCAGCGGCAGCACGGCAGCCGCGACGAACAGGATCCAGGGCATGACCCGGGCGAGGGAAGGGCTCATGTGGCTCACACCCGGCTAACGAGCGTCTTGCCGAACAGCCCGGCGGGCTTGACGGTCAGCACGACGACGATGATGAAAAGAGCAGTCGTGAGCTTCAGCTCGGTGCCCACCACGTAGGCGCCACCAAGGTTCTCGATGATGCCGACGATGAAGCCGCCAATCACCGCGCCGAGCGGGTTGGTGATGCCGCCGAGCAGGGCGCCGGCGAAGGCGTAGAGCAGCACGCCGGCCATCATGTTCGGATCAAGGAAGATCACCGGGGCGACCATCATCCCGGCAATCGCGCCGATCGCGGCCGCCAGACCCCAGCCGAGCGCCAGCATCTTGTCGACCGGCACGCCGACCAGCCGGCTGGAGACCGGGTTGAAGGCGGCCGCCCGCATGGCGAGGCCGAGCTTGGTGAAGCGGAAGAACGCCCAGATCGACAGCAGCACCACCAGGGTGATCGACGTCGAGCCCAGCTCGTGGCGCGAGATGAAGCCGCCGAACAGCGGCTTGCCCTCGCCGAACGGGGTGGGGAAGGGCTTCAGCGTGTAGGTGAAGATCCAGCCCGCGACCGAGTTGAATGTCAGCAGCAGGCCGATGAACACGCCGACTGAGGCCAGCACCGGCGCCTTGGCCAGCGGCTCCATCAGCACGCGCTGGATCACCGCGCCGATGACGAAGGACACCGGGACGGTGATGCAAAAGGCCACCCAATAGGGCACGCCGGCCTGGATCAGGGTGAGGGCAATATAGGTCGAGAACATCGCCATTTCGCCCTGGGCGAAATTCACGTGATGTGTCGCCTGGTAGATCATCACGAGGGCAAGGGCCACGGAGGCATAGATGCCGCCCGAGGCGATGCCGGAGATGAGCTGGTGGATCAATCCGTCCATACGCCGGGGTCTCCTCAGTAGCCGAGATAGGAACGGCGCAAGGTCTCGTCCTTGCGGATGTCATCGGCGGCGCCGGACATCACGAAGCGGCCGGTCTCGAGCAGATAGGCGCGGTCGGCGATCGCCAGCGCCAGGCTCGCGTTCTGCTCCACCACCAGGATGCTCAACTTGGTCTCCCGCACGATGCGCCCGAGAATGTCGAAGATTTCCCGCACGATGAGCGGCGCCAAGCCGAAAGAGGGCTCATCGAGCAGCAGCAGCTTGGGGTTAAGCAGCATGGCCCGGGCGATGGCGAGCATTTGCTGCTCGCCGCCCGAGAGTGTGCCGGCCTGCTGGAACAGCCGCTCCTTGAGGCGGGGGAACAGGTCGAACATCCGCGCCATGTCCCGCGCGACGCCGGCCTTGTCGTTGCGGGTATAGGTGCCGAGGCGGAGGTTCTCCTCCACCGTCAACTCCATGAAGGTGCCGCGCCCGTCCGGCACATGGGCGATGCCCAGGGCGGCGATGGATTCGGTCTTCATGCCCTGGATCGGCTTGCCGGCGAAGAGGATCTCCCCTTGCGTCTTCAGCATGCCGGAAATGGCGCGCAGCGTGGTGGTTTTGCCCGCCCCGTTGGCGCCCAGCAGCGTGGTGACGCCGCCTTCCTCGACGACGAAATCGAGCCCGTGCAGGACCTTAGATTCGCCGTAGGCGCCGTGCAGCGCCTTGACTTCAAGCAGCGTGGGCATCGGCGGTATCACCCAAATAGGCGCGGATCACTTCCGGCTCGTTGCGAACTTGATCGGGCGTACCTTCGGCGATCTTCATGCCGAATTCGAGCGCAACCACCTTTTCCGACACGCTCATCACCAGCGCCATGTGATGCTCAACCAGCAGGATGCTGAGGTTGAAGCGGTCCCGCACCCGGCGGAACAGATCTCCGAGTTCGGCCACCTCGCCATGATTGAGGCCGCCGGCCGGCTCGTCGAGCAGCAGCAGTTTCGGGCGGCCGATCAGGGCGCGCGCGAGCTCGATGCGTTTGCGGGTGCCGAAGGGCAGGCCGCCCGCCGGGAGATCGGCCACCGCGCGCAGGTTCAGCAGATCCAGCAGGTCATCCATGCCCTCATAGGCGGCGCTGTCCTCGCGGCGCGTTTGCGGAAGGCGCAGCGCGTTGGCCAGAAAGCCCGAGGTGCCGCGGTGATGCGCGCCGACCAGCAGGTTGTCGCGCACCGACATGGAGTTGAAGAGCGCGACGTTCTGGAAGGTGCGCCCGATACCGAGGCCGGCCATCCGGTGGCGCGGCATCCCGTTGATCGAGCTTCCCTCGAACGCGATATCGCCGCGCGAATGGCGGTAGATGCCGCTGATGCAGTTGAACATCGTCGTCTTGCCGGAGCCGTTAGGCCCGATTAGCCCGCAGATCTCGCCGGGTTTGACGTCGAATGACACGCCGTTCAGCGCGATGATGCCACCAAAGCGCATCACCACGTCGCTCACCTTCAGGAGCGGAGCCGTCGCGGTGCCGGACATCACCGGCCTCCGCCGGTGCGGATGGTCAACACGCTCAGGCGGGTATGGCCGATTTGGCTCCCCACGTTGCACTCCCCAAACATATGCGGCAAGCCTCGCCGGCTTGCCGCTGATTATTATGGAACGGTCTTTACCACCGCATTCTGCGCTCAACCTAGCTGCCGACCGCAAGTGATTCAAGCACCTAACGTCACCTTCTGCATTTGCCCCGTTGATTGTCGCATGGACACGATTCGGCGCGGCGTGATCCTCTCCGCCCATGAGCGCTGGATCGCCGAGCGATGAGGACACTGGCAGCCGCGGCCGGCTGACCGCCACACAGACCGTGGCGGCGGCAACGCTATGGAACCTGCTGGGGCGCCTCGGGCCGATGCTGGTGGCGATTGCCGCGACTCCCTTTCTGATCATCGGCCTTGGCGATGCCCGCTTCGGGGTGTTTTCGCTCGCGCTCAGCTTGATCGGTATTTTCGGGGTGTTCGATTTCGGCTTTGGCCGTGCCATCACCCGGTTAATCGCCGAACGCCTGGCCGACGGACAGGAAGCGGAGGCGGCGCCCGCGGTGCTCACCGGGCTCGCGGCGATGACGCTGCTGGGCGCGGCCGGCGGCCTGGTGCTCGCGGGGTTCGCACGGTGGTACGCGCTCTCCCTGCTGGATTTGCCGCCCGATCTTGCGCACGAGGTGAGCCATGCGCTGATGCTGCTGTGCGCCTCGGCGCCGCTGGTGGTGCTCAATGCGGCGTTGTGGGGGGTGCTGTCGGCCTATCAACGCTTCGGGGCAGCCAATCTCGTGAACCTGCCGATCATGGCGCTTTACTATCTCGGCCCGCTCGCCGTGCTGCCGTTCGCCGATTCGCTGGTTGCGGTGATCGCCGTGCTGGTGTCGTGCCGGGCGATCATGACGGTCTGCTACGCCTGGATCGCCCTCGGCGCCATGCCTGCGCTGCGAACCGCAAGGCCGGACTGGGGGGCGCTCGGCGGCCTCGCCCGCTTCGGCGGCTGGCTCACCGTCTCCAACCTCGCCTGGCCGCTGCTGCTCTATATTGACCGGTTTGTGATCGCGGCTGCCATCTCGGCCGCCGCCTCGGCCTGGTATGCGACGCCGTTCGATCTCATCCTGCGCTTCTCGATCGTGCCGATCGCCATCATGCAATCGGGCTTCCCAGCCATGGCGGCGTCCTACCGGCAGGCGCCGGAGGTGGCCGTCCAGCTGTTCCGCCGCGGCAGCCTGGCGATCCTGGTGGCGGTGATCCTGCCGAGCCTGCTCACCACCGGCGCCGCGCTCCCGCTGCTGACCCTCTGGCTCGGCGCGCCCTTCGCGGCGCATGCGGCGCCGGTGCTGCAGATCCTCGGCCTCGGCGCGCTGTTCATGTGCCTGGATACCGTGCCGGCCGGGCTGCTTGACGCCATCGGGCGGCCGGACGTGAACGCCAAGCTCGCCGTGGCGAGCGTGCTGCCGGCCGTGCCGCTGCTGGCCCTGCTCGTGGCGCTGGCGGGGATCGAGGGGGCGGCGACGGCGTGGTCGTTGCGGGTGATCGCCAGTTTCGCCCTGCGCCTGTGGCTCTGCGCCCGGCTCTACCCGCCTGTGCGGGCGGAGATGCCCCGCCTGCTGCCGGCGCTCGTCGTCGCGTTGCTCGCTCTGGCCCTGGCGCCGATCTCCTGGCCGGCGGCCGGGGCGGCGCTGCTGTTAGGTGCTGTGGTGGTTTGGCGGCGCGGCCTCACCCATGCCGAGCGATCCTATCTCGCCGGGCGGCTCGCGCGCGCGCAAAAGCCGTAGAGCCGGCCCCAGAAGGTGAGTGCGTAATAGCTCGCGGCCAGCGACCGCAGCCGCAACAGCGCGGCGAGGAAACCGCCGACCGGGCGGATCAGGAATGTGCCGACCACGCTGACGGGAAAGCGGTGCTTGCGGAGCACGCGGCCGAAACCGGCGCCATAGCGGAAGGCGCGGTCGCGCGCCGCCGGGGTGAGGCGCTTGTCGGGATGCACGATGCGCAGCGAGGGATCGTAACGCGCAGGGAAATTCGCCTGCACGGCGCGCATCACCAGGTCATTCTCCTCGCAGGAGCCGAATTCGGCGCCCACGCCCAATGTCTCGTCGAAGCCACCGGTGGCCGCCAGCACATCCCTGCGGAGGAACATGTTGAAGCAGATCACCGTGGTGAACACGTTGTGCCGCCCGATCGGCGTGCGCGCCGGTGCCCAACGGCCGGAGCCCAGCCCGCCATCCGGCGACTGGGCAGGCCCGGTCAGGGCCCCCAGCATTGGCTCGGCACGGAAGGATTCGACGACCCTTGCCAGCGTGTCCGGCAGATAGACGCAGTCATCATCGGGAAAGCCGACGATCTCGCCCCGGCAGTGCGGCAGCCCGGCATTGCGTGCCACCGAGGAGTTGCGGCGCGGCGTGCGCAGATGGGTGATGGCGAAGCGGTGCTCGAAATCGGCGACCAGCCCGGCCAGCCGGTCATCGACATTCTGGTCGACCAGGATGACCTCGAAGTCATCCTCCTCCTGCATCGCCAGCGACTCGAACAACGCCACCAGCGGCTCCACCCGATCGGCGGTGGCCACCACCAGCGAGACCTGCGGGGTGCCGGAATTAGCGGGCATCGCGGGCCGCCATGGCGCGATCGACCAGTCCGGTGATGCGGTCGCGGAAGGTCTCGCGCGAGAAGCGCACCGAGTTGGCGCGGCAGGCGGCCGGGGCAAAATCCGTCTCGCGCGCCTCGAAATCCTCGACCGCGGTGATGATCGCCTCCGGCGTCTGCTCGGCGAAGAACAGGCCGGTGGGGGCGGGTCCGTCATCGAGAATGTCGCGCGCACCGCCGCGGCCAAAGGCGAGCACCGGGGTGCCGCTCGCCTGCGCCTCCACCAGCATGATGCCGAAATCCTCCTCGCCGGCGAAAACATAGGCGCGCGCCTCGCGCATCAGCCGGATCATCCCGGCGTCGTCGACCGCGCCGGGGAAGGAGATATTGGGCGCTCCCTGCGCCGCCGCCTCGATGCGGGCGCGCTCCGGCCCGTCGCCGGCGATGATCAGGCGGCGATTTGGCATGCGGGCGAAGGCGGCGGCGATAAGGTCCATACGCTTGTATGGCACCATTCGCGACGCGGCGAGATAGGCATCCGAGCGCTGCCCGCTGGGTTGGAAGCCGGAAATATCGACCGGCGGCGGGATCACCTCGGCATCGCGCCGGTAGCATTTGAGGATCCGGCGGGCCACATAGGTGGAATTGGCGACGAAAATGTCCACGCCGTTGGCTGCGCGCACATCCCATTGCCGCAGCTTGGAAAGCTGCCAGCGCGCGTACCACCCCTTCAGCCCGCGATCGAGTCCGGTCTGCCGGAGATATTGGTGTTGCAGGTCCCAGGCGTAGCGCATGGGGGAATGGACGTAGCTGACATGCAGCGTGTCCGGCCCGGTGATCGCCCCCTTGGCGACGGCGTGATTGCTGGAGATCACCAGGTCGTAGCCCGAGAGGTCATGCTGTTCGACGGCGAGCGGCATGAGGCCGAGATAGGCGCGAAACTTCCGCCGCGCGAAGGGCAGGCGCTGGATGAAGCTGGTGTGGACCGGCCGCCCGCCGAGGAAGCCGCGCTCCGCATCGGGCAGGAAATCGACGGTGCAGAACAGGTCGGCCTGCGGGTAGCAGGCGAGCAACTGCTCCAGCACCCGCTCGCCGCCGGCCACGGTGTGGAGCCATTCATGCACGATCGCCACTCTCACCGGCAGGCCTCCACTTCGAGGATGACGTCGCGCAACCGCTCCGCGGCCCGCCGCCAGGTCGTCTCCGCCACTCTGGCCCGGCCGCGTTCGCGCAACTCCGCGGCGCGCCCCGGCGAGTCGAGCACTAATGCGACGACGCGGGCGATGTCGCCGGGGTCGGCGGGGTCGCAAAAGGCGGCGGCATCGCCGCACACCTCGGGCAGTGAGGCGGCGCGGCTGGCGACCACCGGGCAGCCGCAGGCCATCGCCTCGACCGCAGGCAGCCCGAACCCTTCGTAGCGGGAGGGAAACACGAAGCAGGCGGCCGCCGCATAGAGGGCGCGCAACTCGCCGTCATCCACCCGGCCGATGTAGCGGGCGGGGGAGGGCAGGGGGGCGCCGCCGCTGAACACGTTGGCGGCCAGCCCGCCGGTAATCACCAATGCGATTCCCCGCGCCGCCAGCATCCGTGCGGTGGCGCCGAGCGCGGGCAGGTTCTTGTGCGCGGCGAGGCTGCCCACCACCAGCACGAACCGTCCGGCTTCCAGTCCGTGGGCGGCGATGATGCCGGGGACGGGTGCCGGGCGCAGGATATGCTCCGCCCCCTCACCGAGCACCGCGATACTGGCGGGCGCCACCCCGTGCAGCCGCGCCAATTCGTCCCGCGCGAAGGCTGAGACGGTAACGATGCGCGACCGCCCCGCGAACAGGGCGCCCTGCATCAGGCGGTACCACTGGCGGAATTTCCAGCCATAGGCCTCCGGCTGGGCCGCCGGTCCGGCATCATGGATCACCACCACCTGCCGCCCGCGCAGCATCGGCGCGGTATTGCCGAGATTGACCAGAACCCCGTCACCGGCCGCGATCGGCAGCGCGATCTGTTCCCAGAGTTGCCCGCGCACTCCGCCGCCGCTGGGCTTCAGCAGCCGCAGCTTCTCCCGGTCTTCCGGCCAGATTGCCGTCAGCGCCGCGGTGATCTCGGTGGCGAAGCGCTGCACGCCGGTCAGCGCCTGCACCTGGAAGCGCGCATTTATGCACACGGCGCTCATGCCGCCCGCCATCCAACGGCGGCGCGTGGCCGAGGCGCGAGCCGCCGCACCGCCACCTCCATGCGCGCCAGCGAGCCGACCAGCAGCGCCAGCACGAGGTAGAAATCGACGTTGGAGATCGTCGGTGCCGAAATCACCGCCGCCACCAGCGTGCCAACGATTGCGCCGGACGTGGCATCGACCACCAGCAGATCATCGCCATCCCCACCCATGCGGCGGACCCTTCCGACGGTGGCGAAAATCCGCCACGCGAACCACAGCACCAGGGCGATGCCGGGGATGCCGATATTGGCGATCAGCCCCGGCACCAGGCTCGAGGAGCGAACGCTGCCATAGCCGGCCCCGAGCCCGGCGGTCGGCCATAGCAGCGCGATGCAATCGGCATCGAGCGAGGTGCGGTCCTCGTAGGAGGACGCCTTGCTCTTGGAGAGCGTCTGCGTCACCACCTCATCGACCGACTTGGCGAAGCTGCTGTCCAGGCTGGCTGCCGCCAGCACGCCTACCACCAGCAAAACGCCGAAGGGCACGCCGTATTTGAGAATCCGCGCCGCTTCCGCCTTCGGCGCCACGGTCAGCGCGTAGACCAGCAGGAATGCCGCACCCGCGCCGAGCACGGCGTAGCCGGTGGTGGAGGTCGAGAGTGACAGCGTGCCGATCGAGACCGGCAGGAGCAGCATCGCCATCCGGCTGACATGGCCGCGCAGCAGCACCCAGGCGGCGGAATAGATCATGCCGGATTCGTAGAACGCCAGCGACGCGGGCTCGCTGAAGGGGCCGTTGGTGCGTAGCACGCTGCCGAACTCCTGGCCCTCGAAAATCACCCAGCCAGGGTTGGAGTAGAAGAACGCCGTCGGGAAGAAAACGCCGCCGAGCCGGCTTGCCACCTGCCACACGCTGACGAACGCCACGATGGCCGCTCCGGCCCAATAGGTGTGCATCAGCGCCCGCGGCGAGACGTCGGAGCGGGTGATGAACAAGGCGCCGAAAATCGCGACGCAGGCATTGGAGAGCAGATAGAGGTCCTGCGTGTAGTTGCTGGGCGTCGGGCCGATGGTGATGGGGAAGGGGAAGGCGCCATCGACCTTCTGCGGCCAGACCTCGAATTTCCCGGCGAAGGCGCGCGGCAGCACCACGGAGGTCAGTAGGGCGTAGACCACCAGGATGATCAGCGGCTCCAACAGCCGCAGCACTGCCGCCTCGCCGGCGAAGCGGGCGCCCAGCGCGTATTGCAGGGCGACGAAGCCCAGGAACAGCACCGCCGGCGGCAGGCCGGGCGGCAGGCCGAGCCCGCCGATCACCGCTGCGGCGGCGGCGCCGAAGGTGGAGAATATCAGGGCAAGCTGCAGCATGCGCACCGGCGCGAACAAGTACCATGCGCAGAGCGGGAACAGCACAACGCTGAGCTGGGTCAGTTCCATCGCGCCGGCCGCTCAGCGCACGTAGGTGCCGTATTGGCGCAGCGTCTCCGCCTGGTTGCCCTCGGTGGCACCGGCGGCATCGAGGTCGACCTGGGTGAGCACGGTGCCGGCGATGCGGGCGCCGTAGAGCCGCAGCGCCTTGATCGCCGACAGCACCAAGGCGCGCTGCGTCTTGCGCCAGCGCACCACCAGCACGGTGCGGTCGGCGATGCGCGACAGCACGCGGGCATCGACGAAGGCGAGCGCCGGGGGGGCGTCGATGATCACGAGGTCATAGCGTGCCCGGGCCTCGGTCACGATCACCCGCAGCCGCTCGGAGGCGACCAGAATGGAGGCATCGCTTGGCGCGTCGGCGGCGGTGATGATGTCGAGGTCGGAGATCGCGTCGCGCCGCACCAATACGTCGATTGCGCTTCCGGTGGGCACCAGGTCCTGGCCGGGGGCGGTATGGCCGAGATTGGCCGGCCCCAGCCCCGGTTCGGCGGCGATGCCCAGCACTGCGGCGACCGAGGGGCGGCGCAGATCGCAATCCACCAGCAGGCAGCGCATCCCGGTCTGCGCCACGCTGCGGGCGAGGGAGACAGCGAAGAAGGTCTTGCCCTCCTGGGGCACCGCCGAGGTCACTAGGATCACCCGCGCCTGGGTCGGCCCCCCGGCGATTTGCAGCACGCCGCGCACCTGGCTCACTGCTTCGATGAATGAGGCCTCGCGCGGGTCGAGCGCCAAGGCCCGCTTGCGCCGGCGCACATGGGGCACCACGCCGAGCGCGATCAGACCGGTCTCGCCCTCCACTTGTTCGGCAGTGCGGAAGCCCGGCTCAAGCCGCTCGCGGATGAGGGCGGCGAGCCCGCCGGCGATCAGCGCGCCGAGGAAGGCGAGGATGAGGAATTGCCGCTTGGTGGGCGGCGCCGCCACGAAGGGCACGTTGGCGAGCGAAATCAGCTCGGCATCGGGCTGCTGGATGTCCCGCTCATTGGCGGTGCGTTCGGAGCGGTTGAGGTAATCGGTATAGACCGCCCGCGCCGCCGCCGCCTCGCCCTCAAGCTCGCGCAGGCGGATCTCCGATTTGTTCTGCCCGGCCACCTGCGATTGCAACTCCACCAGCGCCGCCTTCAGCGCGGCTTCGCGGGCGCGGGCGGCGTTCACCTCGCTGTCGAGCGCGCCGGCGATGCGGCTCATCTCCTGCTGGGCGCGCGCCCGCACCTCGCGCCGCTCGGCCCGCACGGCGAGCAGGATCGGCGAGGCGTCGGACTGGTTGAGCGCGAGGCTCGCTTCGCGGACGGAGAGCTCGGCTTCCTGCCCGCGCAGCCGCTGGATCAGCGGCGAGGCGACCACCAGCGGCACGGCGGAGAGGTCGCCGGGATTGCGGCGGATTTCCTCGAGCGCCGCTTCGCGCTGCACCCGATCGGAGGTGGCGGCGACCAGCTGGGTGTTGAGCTGCACGAGTTGTTGCGACGCCACCGTGCCGCGCCGTGCGCCGGTCGAATCCAGACCATGGTCCTCCACCAGCCCGGCCTGTTCGCGGAAGGCGGCCACCGCGCGCTCGGCATTGCGCAGCTTGGCCTGCATGGGAGCGAGGCGCTCATCGAGCCAGGCATTGGCGCGAGTCACCGCGCGGTCCTTCAGCTCGCGGTTGAAGTCGAGATAGGTGCGGGCATAGGTGTTGGCGATGCGGGCGGAGAGCTCCGGATCATCGGTGCGCACCGCGACGCCGATGACGTAGGAGCGGCCGTCATTATTGATGATCAGTTTCTCGCCGAGCAGCGCGGCGGTCACCAGACGGATCTTCTCGTCCTCGCTATAGGCCGGGCGGGCCGGGGTGCCGAGGCCGAAGAAATCGAGCGCCTGGTTCAGCGCCGCCTGCCATTCCGGCGGCGCCTGGTTCAGCACCGGGGCGAATTCGCGCTCATGCATCAGATCGAGCCGCGTCACCACCTGCTCGGCGAGCGCGGGAGAGCGTAGGATATCGACCTGGGTGCGCACCTCGATCACCTCGGACTGCGAGCCGGTGACGAAGGCCTGGAGATCCGAGAGCTTGTTCTTGCGGGTATCGACCAGCACCAGCGACACCGCCTCGTAGCGCGAGGGGAGCGTGAGGATGCGCGGCACGGCGGCGAGCAGCACGGCCGCCATCACCAGCAGCATGGTCACCCGGCGCCGCCAAATGACGTCGAACAGCTTGAAGGGGGAGACGAACTCCGGCGCCCTGGTATCGGCCGCCGGGCGGGTAGCATCGAGCAGCAACGGGTCGTCGGGATGGGTGAGCGACATGGCTTCCCCCTACATCGCGCCGCGGCGCAGCAGCACGGTCGGCACGGTTTTCAGGAGGATCACAATGTCCTGCCACAGCGACCAGTTGCGCACGTACCAGGCGTCGAGATGCACCTTGCGGGCGTAGGAGGTGTCGCTGCGGCCGCTCACCTGCCACAGCCCGGTGAGGCCGGGGCGGACGGCGATGTAGTAGGAAATCTCGTCGCGATAGCGCGGGATCTCCTTCTCGATGATCGGGCGCGGGCCGACGAGGCTCATATCCATGCGGAAGACGTTGATGAGCTGCGGCAGCTCGTCGAGGCTGGTGGCGCGCAGGAAGCGGCCCACCGCGGTGACGCGCGGGTCCCGCCGCAGCTTCTGCGAGGCGGCCCATTCGGCGGCGGCCCTGGGGTCGCGCGCCAGGGTTTCGCGCAGCACCTGGTCGCCGTTCATCACCATGCTGCGGAATTTGAGGCAGCCGAACATCCGCCCGCCGAGGCCGACGCGGGGCTGGGCGTAGAACACCGGCCCGCCATCTCGGCGGATCAGCGCGGCGATCGCCAGGAACACCGGGGCGAGGATCAGCAGCAGCAAAGCCGAACCGCCGACATCCATCGCCACCTTGGCGGCGCGCGCGACTGGCCAACTGGCATTGCTGCGGTAGGAGAGCAGCACCACGTCGAAATTGACAAAATACTGGGCGTGGTAACCCGGTGTCGGCAGGCCCTCGAGGCTCGGCATCACCGCGAAATCCACCTGCTCGCGCACCAGGGCGGCGACCTTGCGGCGCGGCATCTGGAATGGCTCGTCGCCGGGCGCGCAGACCAGGAACCCGGCATCGAAGCGGGCGAGCATGGCGGCGTAGGAGGTGCTGTCGGGCGCCTCGACCACGTCATCGAGTGGGATGCGCCCGGCGATCTCGTAACCCATCGAGCGGTCCGACAGCAGGGCGGCCTGGGCGAGGCGGGCGGCGCCGACATCGCCGGCGATCAGCACCCGGCGCTGCCACAGGCCGAGCGCGTGCAGAATTTCGCGGGTCAGCAGGCGCATCAGGATGAAGCAGACCGGCATAAGCACCCAGATCCACACGAACCAGGAGCGCGAGATCGTCTGCTTCAGCAGGAATTGCAGGAATGTATCGAGCAGCATGCCGGCGAGGCAGACCTTCAGCACGTCGGCCGTCGCGGTCCAGAACAGCAGGCGGCGCACGTAGTGGCCGCGCTGATAGAGCCAGCCCAGCATGAGGGTGGCGATCGCGGTGAAGTCGTAGATGCGCAGGGTCGCTTCCTCGGGGGTGACCAGCCACCAGCGGCCGAACACCACCTGGTTGGACATCCCCGCCGTGTAGAAGCCGGCGACGAAGGCAGCGATGATGGCGGCGAGGTCGGAGAACAGGATCGCGTAGCTCCACGACATCGACTGCGCGAGACGCACCGGGCGCGCACCGGAGGCGACATCCTGGAGCTCCAGGATACCGGCCGCCATGGCGCCGCCGGCCAATGCCTCTGCTCCCCAAATTCGTCGAAACACGTTCAACACGCGCAACCCGCCCGGATTTTCTACCTGGGATTGCAACACACGACAAAGAGTCGCGGCAACACCGCATTTGCACAAATTAGGGCTCGAAACGGCGATTCGATCTGCTATGCCATGTGAAGTGAGGCATCCAGCGCATAGAGATCATTGACTCATTTTTTTGGCAAACCGCGCACCTGGCGCCGACTGGCCATCCCCCTCGCCGCGCTCGGCGTGGCGGCGACCGGTGGAATTGCGTCTGCCGACCTGGTCGACGCGTTTTTTCCGCCCGGCATTATCGGCGGGGACGCCAATGTCGGCATTACCGTCTATAGCCGCGAGCACAAGGCGACCGACCCGGTCGGCGTGCATGTCGGGGCCTTCACCATTCGGCCGCAGGTGGCCGTTGGCGGCGGCTATGACAGCAACCCGCTGTTCAGCCACAAGCCGAAGGGCGCGGAACTGTTCCAGACCACCGGCTCGGTCTCGGCGACCTCGGATTGGTCGACCGACAAGCTGAGCGCGTTGATCACCTTCGACGACACGCGCTACCCCTCGCTGTCCAACCAGTCCGCCACCAACTGGTCGGCCTCGCTCGGGCAGGTGTTCGATTTCAGCACTGACCGCCTCGCGCTCACCGCGACCCATCTCGCGCTGCATCAGACCGCACGTGACCTCAATTCGGCGGCGCTCGATGCCCCCGGCGCCTATGGCGTCAATAATCTGCGCGCCACCTATGCCGCCACGCGCGGGCAGGTGACCTTCACGCCGCAGGTGCAGTACACCGGCTATCGCTACGATGACGTCGCCATCGCCGGGACGCGGGTTTCTCAGGGCTATCGCGACCGCGACATCGTTGACGGCGAACTCGCGACCAAGTTCAGCTTCGCCCTGCTGCGGGACGTCGCGGTGGTGCTGCGCGGGGCCTCGATCCAGTATCGCGAGGCACGGCCGGGCCAGCCGAAACCGGATGCCACCGCCGTCTCGGCGCTGATCGGGCTCGATCATGCGACCTCGGCGGTGTGGCGCTATCGCATCCTCGCCGGCGTGCAGAGCCGCCAGTCCGCCAGCCCCGCGGTGAAGGCGCGTACGGCGCCGGTGGTGGAGGCCAATCTCATCTATATGCCCTCGGGCCTCACCACGCTGGGCCTTACCGTCACCCGTGCGGTGCAGGATGCCGCGGGCGAGTTCGCCGCCGCCTTCACCTATACCGAGGCACGGTTCTCGGTGGATCATGAGCTGACGCGGGACCTGCTGCTGCATGGCCATGTCCGCGTGCAGCGCGCCGAATATGACCAGACGGGCACTGCCGAGACCGCCGCCAATGCCGAGGCCTCGGCGACCTGGCTGATGAACCGCAACATGCGTCTCGTCGGCAGCTACGCCTATATCTCGAAACAACCCGCCGCCGGAGGCACCATCACGGAGAGCCTCGCGATGGTGCGGCTCCAACTCGGGCTGTAGATGTGTCATCCTGAGGTCACGAACCCGGTCCGGAGACGATGATGCCATCCAACCTGCGCCTTGGCCGACGCGCGCTGCTGGCCGCCGCCGCTCTGCCGCTCGCCGGCTGCGGCGGGCGCGGGCGCGACCTGCCGAAGCTGCCGCCGCTGGCGAGCCAGGCCTATAAGCTGGGCCCGGGCGACCAGATCCGTATGATCACCTTTGGCGAGGATGCGCTCTCCGAGATTTTCCGGGTGTCCGATACCGGCAGCCTCGCCTTGCCGCTGCTCGGTGCGGTGCCAGCCCAGGGGCTGACCACGGATGAGCTCGGCGCGCGCATCGCTGGGCTATTGAAAAGCCGCAATATCCTGCGCAATCCCAGCGTTTCCATCGAGGTGACGGAGTATCGCCCGGTGTTCGTGCTGGGGGAGGTGACGCGGCCGGGGCAGGTGATCTACCAGCCCGGCATGAGCGCGCTCTCCGCCATCGCGGTCGCCGGCGGCTACACTTATCGCGCGGTGGAGGATTTCGTCGGCATCACTCGGGTGATCGACGGCAAGCCCTTCCAGGGCCGCGCGCCCGCCGCCGAGCCGCTGGCGCCGGGGGATATCGTGACGATCTTCGAGCGCTACTTCTGAACCCCCGTCACGGCGCGCAGTTCGTCACCCCCATGTCGGCCAGCGCCTCGCGGATCGCCCCCAGCGCCCCGTTCATCTCGGCCGCGCCGAGCCGGCCGATGCAGCCGATGCGGAAGCTCTCGGCCACCGTCAGCTTGCCCGGGTAGATCACGTAGCCCGCCGCCGCCAGCCGGTCATAGAAAGCCGGGAAGTCGAATTTCGGGTCGGATGGCATGCGCACGGTGACGATGATCGGCGCCTGCAACGCGTCCGGCAGCAGGGTCTCGAAGCCCATCTCGCGCAGCCCCTTGACCAGGATATCGCAGTTCGCCCGGTAGCGCCCGCTGCGCCCGGCCACGCCGCCTTCATCCAGGAACTCGGTGATTGCCTGGTCAAGCGCGAGGATGCAGTGCACTGGCGGGGTGAAGCGCCACTGGCCGGTTTTCTCCATCGCCACCCACTGGTCATGCAGGTCGAGGCTCAGCGAGGGGGCGTTGCCCTGGCACTCCGCCAGCGCGGATGTGCGGGCGAGGCAGAAGCCCATGCCCGGCGCGCCTTCCAGGCATTTGTTGGAGGAGGCGACCACTGCGTCGAACATGATCTCCCGCGCGTCGACTTCGAGCGCCCCGAAGGCGCTCATCGAATCGATCAGCAGCCGCCGCTTGTGGCGTGCGACCACGGCGCCGATCGCGGCGATCGGGTTCAATACGCCCGAGGTGGTCTCGCAATGCACCACCGCGACATGGGTGATCGCGGGGTCGGCGGCGAGGCGCGCATCGAGCGCCGCGGGGTCACAGGGCACGTCTTCCGCGGTTTCCTGCGCCTCGGCGTCGCGGCCGTAATAGGCGCACATCTTGAGCATGCGCGTGCCATAGGCGCCGTTGACCAGCACCAGCAGCTTGCCGCCTGGGGGTACGAAGGTGCCGATCATCGCCTCGACCACGAAGGTGCCGCTGCCCTGCAGTGGCACGCAGACGAAGTCATCGCCGCCATGAATGATATCCACCAGCCGGGCGCGCATTTGGGCGTTGATGGCGATGAAGCGCTTGTCGCGCGAGCCGAGGTCATGAAGCATCGCCTGCTTCACCGTGGCCGAGGTGGTGAGCGGGCCGGGGGTGAGGAGGAACGGGTCGCCGGTTGGCGATAGCGCGCGGTTGGCGTGAGGCTGCGTGGTGTCCATCTGCTCTCTCCGATCGATCCTGCTTGCGCGGTGATTGCGCCGGGCCCTACCATAAATCAAATCGATATTGGCTATGGAATTCATAGGCCGTGCCCATTAATCACGCCCAGCTCCGCGCCTTCCACGCCGTCGCCGCCGAGGGTGGCTTCACCCGTGCCGCCGCGGCCCTGCACGTCACCCAACCCACCCTCTCCGCCCAGGTGAAGGAGCTGGAGGCGACCTACGGCATTCGCCTGTTCGAGCGGGTGGGCAGGGGCGTCGAGGTCTCCGAACTCGGTCGCGCGCTGTTCGCCATCACCTCGCGCCTCGCCAGCCTCGAGAGCGAGGCCGAGCAACTATTGGCCTCCGCACGTGGCCTGCTGCGCGGCAATCTGCGGGTGATGGCCGATGCGCCGCACCATATCATCCCGCTGCTCAAACCCTTCGCCGCCCGCTACCCCGCCATCCGCTTCAGCCTGACCTTCGGCAACACCAGCGAGGCGATCGCCGCCATCCATGACCGCAGCTGCGACGTGGCCGTGCTGCCAGACCTCGCGCCCGATCCGCGCATCCACCAGGTGCCCCTGCGGCGGGACCGGCTGGTGCTGAGCGTGGCACGTGGCCACCGCTGGGCGCGGCGCAAATCGGTCGGGCTCGCGGAGCTTGCCGGTGAGCGGATGGTGCTGCGCGAGCCGGGCTCCGCCACGCGGGCGCTGCTGGAATCCGCATGTGCCGCCGCCGGCATCGTGCTCGGCGAAACGCTCGATATCGGCAGCCGCGAGGCGGTGCGCGAGGCCGTGGCGGCCGAGCTCGGCGCCGGCGTGGTGCTGGCCAGCGAATTCGGCCACGACACCCGGCTGGTCCGCATCGCCCTCGGCGGCAAGCCGATCGAAAGCACCGAATTTGCCGCCTGCCTGCGCGACCGCCTCTCCGTCCGCGCGGTCGCCGCCTTTTTCGACCTGCTGCCCCCGGCTTGATTGCCGCGACACTTCTGGCTCTGATGCAACGATGACTCGATGGAAGCCCTGACATGACCTGGCTCAAGCCCGCGCTCGCCTATCTGCCGCAATGGTTCGACTACCGCGTCGCCCAGCTCGGGCTGCCCGGCGCCTCGCTGGCGGTGGCACAGGGCGGCAAGGTCGCTTTGGCCCATGCGACTGGGGTGGCGAACCTGAGCACCTCGGAGAAACTCACCCCCTCGCACCGCTACCGCTTCGCCTCGCACTCCAAGACCTTCACGGCGACGGGGGTGATGAAGCTGGTGGAGCAAGGCCGATTGCGCCTCGACGACAAGGTGGGCCAGCATGTCGAGGGCCTGCACCGCGACGTCGCCGCCGCCACCATCGCCCAGCTGCTCTCCCACACCTCCGGCATCACCCGGGATGGCGAGGATACCGGCCAGTGGTCGGACCGGCGGCCCTTCCTCGATGAGGCGGACCTCCGCGCGGCGCTGGCCGAGGCGCAGCCGATCCCCGCCAATACCCGCATGAAATACTCCAACCACGCCTTCGGCCTCGCCGGGCTGGTGATCGCGGCGGTCACCGGCGAACCCTACAACACCTGGATCGCCCGCGAGATCGTCGCCAAGTCCGGCCTCGGGCACACCTATCCCGACGCGCCGCTGCCCAAGGGCATTCCCTTCGCCCGCGGCCACTCCAGCCCCGCGCTGCTCGGCAGCCGCTTCGTCATCCCCTCCGACAACTGCACCAACGCGCTCGCCGCCGCGACTGGCTTCGTCTCCACCCCCTCCGACCTCGCCCGCTTCTACGGCAGCCTGGACCCGGAGGCGAAACTCTCCGTCATCAGCGTCGCCAGCCGCCGCGAGATGATCCGCGCGCACTGGCCGATCATCGGCTCCCACCCGCCCCGCCAATACGGGCTCGGCACCGCGCGCGTCGATATCGGCGATTGGACCCTCATTGGCCATGGCGGCGGCTTCCAGGGCGTGCGCACCAAGACCGCCTTCGTGATGGGCGAAAACCTCAGCCTCTCCGTCGCGATCCACGCCGCCGATGGCGAGCCGCAGGGGATGCTCGAAAGCGCCGCCCGCATCCTGCAAACCTTCAAGCGCCTCGGCCCAGCCGGCAAACGCACCGCCGACTGGTCCGGCCGTTACTGGTCCCTCTGGGGTGCGGCCGACATCGTGCCCTTCGCCAACCGCGTGATGGTCGCCCAACCCGGCATGGCCGACCCCTTCGCCGATGCCAGCGAACTCACCCTCACCGGCCCCGACGAAGCCCGGATCACCGCCGCCGGCGGCTACGGCAGCTACGGACAAGGCGCCCGCCTGGTGCGCGATCGCAAAGGCAAAGTCACCGAAGTCATCGTCGCCGGCGGCCGCCTGATCTCCCAAGCCGCCGCCGCCAAGGAGGCGAAAGAACGCTACGGGGCGTAGTGCCGCCACCCGGCCGAGGCGGCGAGACAAAATAGTTGGACCGCCAGACGCTGCGTGACTGGGCGAACTGCTTGAAAGAAGGCCGAATTGATGCGCTGGTTTCGCGGATTGGCCCTTACTCCGCGCCGATCCAGAATGCGGATCGGATCGTCCGATACCGCGAGATCGTTCTCGTTGGCCATATCCGCTGGTAATTGCGTCGTTCGCTGGATATTTGTCGATCTTCGCAACGAATTTCGCGCGGCTACTCAGCCCCCGGCGGCGAGCATGAGGGCGTAGTCGATGGCTTCGAGCATGGAGTCGGCGTTGGCGATGCCGCGGCCGGCGATATCGAAGGCGGTGCCGTGGTCGACGGAGGTGCGGATGACGGGGAGGCCGAGGGTGATGTTGACGCCGGAGAGGGCTTCGAAGGTGCCGGTATCAGGGTTGATGTTGAAGCCGAGAAGTTTGACCGGGATGTGGCCTTGGTCATGGTACATGGCGATCACGGCGTCGTAGTGTCCGGCGCGGAGTTTGACGAAGACGGTATCGCCGGGGATCGGGCCGGAGACGCGGAGCCCGTCGGCGTTGCAGCGGGCGATGGCGGGGGTGGTGATGTCGATGTCTTCGCGTCCGAACAACCCGCCTTCGCCGGCGTGGGGGTTGAGGGCGGCCACCGCGATGTGCGGGCGGGCGATGCCGAGGCGAAGCAGGGCGGCCTGCGTGAGATCAATGGTGCGGCGCAGCCGGGCTTCGGTGAGCAGCGCCGGGACTTTCTCGAGCGCGACATGGGTGGTGACGTGGCTGACCCGCATATTGCCGTGGGCGAGCATCATGACGGAGGATTTGGTGCCGGTGAGTGACGCCAGCATGTCGGTATGCCCGGCGAAATGGTGGCCGGCGAGGTTGAGCGCCTCCTTGTTGAGTGGCGCGGTGACGATGGCTTGGATGGCGCCGGATTGTGCGAGCTGCACCGCGCGTTCCACGGCAAGATAGGCAAAGCGGCCAGCTTCGGCGCTGACCTGACCGAGTGGGATGGGCGCCCGTTCCTCGCCAGCGG
This sequence comes from uncultured Rhodospirillales bacterium, assembly GCA_903865895.1. Taxonomy (GTDB): domain Bacteria; phylum Pseudomonadota; class Alphaproteobacteria; order Acetobacterales; family Acetobacteraceae; genus CAIYPH01. The sequence continues at coordinate 19,903 of CAIPLM010000048.1, forward strand.
CGATGAGGCTGAGGGGGCCTGTGTCATCCTCGGGGATCGGCGGTATGCCGAGCAGGGCCTCGGCGGCGCGCAGCGCGGAGCGGTGGCCGATGATGCGCAGGCGGAGTTCCCCGGCGGCGAGGCGCGGGGCGAGACGTGCGGCGGCCTTGGCGATAATTTCGGCGGAGATCCCGGCGGGGTCGCCCATGGTGACGGCGAGGCATGGTGGCATGGGTGTCTCCCGGTTTCAGGCGAGCAGGCGGGCGAGAAAGTCGGGCCGGCCAAAGGCGCCGGATTTCGATACCACCATGGCGCCGTCCCAGATGCCACCCTCCATGGAGGAGATCGGCACCCCGGGCTGAAGTTCCCCGATGACGGTGAGGTGGCTGGTGCCAAGCGCGTCGCACAGGCGGCGGAGGGTTTCGCCGCCGGTGACCGCGAGCGTGCCGGGCGTTGGGATGGAAAAGGCGAGCGCGCTGAAGGTGGCGGCGATGGCGGTGGCGGCGGCCTCGCGGGAGGCGCCTTCCGGCACCTCGGCGGTGACGGCGACGGAGCGGCGGGCGATCATGCGGGCCATGGCGCGGGCGCCTTCGGGGCCGAGCAGGGTGTAAGTATCGCGGCATTCGGCGAATTGCGCGCGGCTGGCCGGGTGGTCGGAGCCGACGACGGCCAGGATTGGCGGGCGCAGCGCGGGGCAGGGCACCGGCCGCCGCTCGGCGAGTGCGGCGGCCAGCCCGCCGGTGCCGCACCACAGGATGGGGCCGTTGAGGTTGCGGCCCCCTTCGACGATGGCGTCGAGATCACCCTCGTCCACCGCGTCCCACAGGCTGATGCCGGGGGAGGGGGCGTCACCGGGGCGGCAATGGCTCAGCAGCACGCCGTGGCGGGCGAAATCGAGCGAGAGATCGACGCCGACATCCGCCCCATGCGCGTATTGCCGCCCGCCGCTGGTGATGCGGCCCTGGAAGGGAAAGGCCGGGGCGATGATCGCGTGGGCGAAGCGGCCGAGGCGCATGCAGGCGACAATCTCGCTGGCGACGTGGCCGCGCAACAGGCTGTCGATCTTCTTGAACGCGAGGTCGGCGCCCCGCACATAGGGCGCCCAGCGCTCCATGGCGGGCGCCGGGTCCGCGGCATCGCGGCTTTCGCTGGAATAGGCCGCCGCCGCGGTTTCGGTGGAACGCCGCCAGGAGACCGGGATCGGCCCGAAGCGCGGCACGAAGCGGGCGGCGCTGTCGAGCGCGCCGGTGAGGTCGTCCGCCAGGAGGCGGAAGGCGGTCATGCCACCCGGTTCAGCAGGGGTTCCCCCGCGGCGAGGCGGCGGCAATTCTCGGCGGCCGTGGCGAAGCTGCGATCGAAGGTGCCGGTGGTGACCCAGGCGACATGCGGCGCGACGACGACGTTGTCGAGCGCGAAGAGCGGGTCGGCGGGGTCGGCCGGTTCGTGCACGAAGACATCGAGCCCGGCGGCGGCGAGGTGGCCGGCGGCGAGCGCGGCGGTGAGGGCGGCCTGGTCGACGAGGCCGCCGCGGGCGGTGTTGACGAGGATGGCGCCCGGTTTCATCCGCGCGATGGCGGCGGCGTCGATGCAGCGATCGGTCTCGGGGGTGAGGGGGATGTGGAGCGAGACGATGTCGGACCGGGCCAGCAGCGTGTCACGGTCCGCATAGGTCGCGAGCGCACCGGGCTTCGGCGAGCGGGCGGTGTAGAGCACCTTGCAGCCCATGGCCGTGAGGATGGGCGCGAGATGCTGCGGGATGGCGCCATAGCCGATCAGTCCGACGGTGCGGCCATGCAGTTCACCGAGCGAATCCTGGATCAGCGGCGGCGTCGCCCAATGGCCGGCACGCAGCCTGGCGTCGAACATCGGCAGGCGGCGCAGGGTTGCGAGCATCAGCAGCAGCGCCATCTCGGCCACCGCCGGCGCGTTGCTGCCGGGTAGGTTGCAGACGGCGATGCCGCGGGCGCGGGCGGCGTCGAGATCGATGGTGTTGACGCCGATGCCGATCTTCTGGATCAGCCGCAGCTTCGGCGCGCCCGCGATCACTTCAGCCGTGCAGGGTTTCAACGCGTGCCACAGCACCTCGGCATCACGCATTTCGTGCATGAAGGCGTCATCGTCCGGCTCGGGGCAGAAGGCGATGTCGAGGCCGGGGAAGGCGAGGTGGGATTTGAGGCCGGGGCCTGCGTCGTAGTGCAGGACAACCTTCATCGCTTGGAGCGTCCGAAGCAGGAATCGCCGGCAAAACGGGCGGTGTGGCCCATCGCCTCCTCGATGCGGATCGCCTCGTTCCACTTCGCCATGCGCTCGGAGCGCGCGAAACTGCCGACCTTGAGCTGCCCGACGCCCCAGCCGATGGCGAGATGCACGATGGTGACGTCCTCGGTCTCGCCGGAGCGGGCGGACACGATGCCGGCATAGCCGACCTCTTTCGCCGCCTCCCAGGCCGCCAGCGTCTCGGTCAGCGTGCCCCGCTGATTGGGCTTGATGAGCACGGTATTGGCCGCACCCTGCTTGGCCGCGGCGTGGATGCGGGCGGCCTCGGTGACCAGGAAATCATCGCCGACCACCTGGATGCGATCGCCCACCGCGGCGGTGAACGCGGCAAACCCGGCGGCGTCATCCTCGGCCAGCGGGTCCTCAATGGAGATGATGGGGTAGCGGCCGATCCAGCCGGTCAGCATGTCGATCATGCCCTGGCTGTCGAGCTTCTTGCCTTCGAGGCCGAGGGTATAGACGCCGTCGCGGCCGAACTCGGAGGCGGCGATATCGAGCGCGATCGCCACCTGCTCGCCCGGGCGGAACCCGGCGCGCTCGATCGCGCGCACCAGCATTTCCAGCGCCTGCTCATTGGCGGTGAAGGCCGGCCACCAGCCGCCCTCATCGGCGACGCCCTGGAGGGTTCCCGCCTCCTTCATCAGAATGCCGGCATGGCGGTAGACCTCGGCCGTCCAGTCCAGCGCCTGGGCGAAGCTGTTGGCGGCGGGGCAGACGATCAGGAAATCCTGGATATCGACGCGCCGCCCGGCATGGGCGCCGCCGCCGAAGATCTGGATTTGCGGCAGCGGCAGCAGGTTGGCGCCATCGCCGCCGAGATGGCGGTAGAGCGGCTTGCCGGCCGCCGCGGCGGCGGCATGGGCGGTGGCCATGGAGACGGCGAGGATGGCGTTGCCGCCAAGCTTGGTCTTGGCCGGCGTGCCGTCGAGCGCGATCATGATGCCGTCGATATCGGCCTGGTTGGCACCATCGCGCCCGATCACCGCATCGGCGATGGGGTCAACCACGTTCTCGACCGCCTTGGTGACGTCATAACCGCCGAAGGCCGTGCCGCCGTCCCGCAGATCCAGCGCCTCGCCGGAGCCGGTGGAGGCGCCGGCCGGGGCAATGGCACGGCCGACGGCGCCGCCGGCCAGCATCACCTCGGCCTCCACGGTCGGGCGGCCGCGGCTGTCCCACACCCGGCGGCCATGGACATAGACGATCTCGGTTTCGCTCATCGGGCGAGTTCCTCTCTCCAGGCCGCGGCAATGGCGGCGAGGCGGTCGACGGGGGAGGCCAGCAGCGCCCGCGCCGCACTGCGGACATGGGCACGCTGGTTGTCGGTGGTGATGTATTCGGCTGGCGACTTGCCGTCGACCCTCGCCAGCAGCAATCCGGGCAGGAGATGGGCGACGCGGGCCTCGATGGCGTTGCGGTGCTCCCAGGTGACGCCGGCGAGATAGGCCTCCGTCATGGCAGCGAAGCAGGCGAGGAAGGCGGGGGTGGCGGCCGGCGTCCACAGGCATTTCAGCAGAAGATGATTGAGGCAGAAGGCGAGATCGAAGGCCGGATCGCCCCACCAGGCGCATTCGGCGTCGAGGAAGACGGGGCCATCGAGACCGATGAGGATGTTCTTCGGGCTGACATCGCCATGCACCAAGGCGCGCTTGTTGGCTTGGGTGGTGGCGATCAAAGCCTCGAGCACCGCGGCGCGATCGGGGTGGGCACGGGCCGTGGCGGCGAGATAGGGCTCGAGGCGGATATCGAAGAAAATCGCATCGGTGGGGAAATCGGTGGCGACGGTGGGATCGGCGGCGGTGGCGGCGTGAATACGCACCAGCGTGGCGCCGACGGCGGCGGCGAAAGCAGGGTCCGCACGGCCGTCGCGCAATTCGCTCTTCCACAGGAGATATCGCTCGGGCGGCAGGAATGCCATGGCGAGCGCCCCAGCCTCCTCGTCCTGCCCCAGCAGCTGCGGCACGCAGCCGGGCGCGGCGGCGGCGGCGCGTTGCATCCAGCGTGCCTCGTAGCGGTTGCGCGACACCGGCGCCCGCCAATCCGCGGCGACGCGCAGTTTCCCCAATGCCCGCTTCACACAGATGGGGCCTGAAGCGGTCTCGATGCGCCAGATATCGGAGGAGACGCCGCCGGTCAGCGGCGCGCCGGTGATCGACGCATCGGCGATTCCCATGCGGCGCAGGGCGGCGATGATCTCGGGAGGTGGCAATATCGCGGTCATCGGGGCATCCTGTCGGCGAAGCGTCGCGCGGGCAACCTGTGGCGACAAGCGGGTGGGGGAGGATCGGATGATCTACGATGAGCTCGGCGTCAAACCGCTGATCAACGCGGCCGGCACGGTGACGCGCCTCTCCGGCGGCATCATGGCGCCAGAGGTGGCGGAGGCGATGCGACAGGCCTCGCTCGCCTGCGTCGACATGGTGCAGATGCAGGCCGCCGCCTGCCGGGCTATCCGCGCCGCGACGGGGGCGGAGGCCGGCATTGTCACCTCCGGCGCCTCGGCCGCCGTCCTGCTCGGCGCCGGCGCCTGCCTCGCCGGGCTCGATCCCGGCAGGATGAACCGCCTGCCCGAGGTCGCCGACGGGCGGCGGGAGTTCATCGTCGTGCGCAGCCAGCGCAACATGTACGACCGCGCCATCGTCGTGGCGGGCGGCAAGCTGGTCGAGGTCGGCATCCCCGACCGCTACTCCGGCCCCGGCGTGCGCGATGCCGCTGCCTGGGAGATCGAGGAGGCGATCGGGCCGAACACCGCCGGCATCTATTATTTGGCGCAGACCCAGTCCAAACCCACCCTGCGTGAGGTCGCGTCGGTGGCACGGCGGCACGGGCTGCCGGTGCTGGTGGATGCCGCGGCGCAACTGCCGCCCGCGAGCAACCTGCGCGACTATCTGGAAGAGGGGGCGGACCTGGTCTGCTTCAGCGGCGGCAAGGCGCTGGGCGGGCCGCAATCGTCGGGCATCCTCGCCGGGCGCGCCGATTTGGTCGGCTCGGCGCTGTTGCAGATGCTGGACCTCGACGTCGACGTCGAGACCTGGGCGCCGCCGCGCGAGTTCGCCATGCTCGGCCAGCTGCGCGGCCTGCCGCATCACGGCATCGGGCGCTCCTGCAAGGTGGGCAAGGAGGAGATCGCCGGGCTGATCACGGCGCTCAACCGCTTCGTCGCCGAACTGCCCGCGGCACGCCATGCCAGGCTGCTCGGCCGCGCCACGCGGATGCTGGGGGCGGGCGGGGAGGGGCTGTCGCTCACGTCAGGTCCGGTGCCAATGCTGGCCTGGAAAGTCGGCGAGGGCGTGCGGGCCATGGCGGCGAAGCTGCTCGCCGGTGTGCCGTCCATCGCTTGCGGCATGGGCCGTGCCGATGAGGGCGTGCTGCTGTTCAACCCGATGGCGATCACCGACGTTCAGGCAGACGCCATCGCCCGCGCCATTGCGGCATTGCGATAAGCAGGAAGAAAGATGAACCACAGAGACAGTAAGGCAGTGAGGAGAGTGTGCCGGATGCCGCGACCTCGTCTCCCTGTCTTACTATCTCTGTGGCGAACCTGCTTCCTTGCTGAAGAACACGGATTTTAAGCGGAGAAACACAATGAACCTCGACGCCATTGCCGCCAGCCCGCTCGATGATCGCAGCAAGGGCGTTCCCGGTGGCACCGCGCCGTTCCGCCTCGATGCGATCGCCGCCAAAGGCTGGAACGTGCTGCGCGAGGACCTCAACATGCCTGTCGCGGTGCTGAAGGAGAGCGCGCTCACCCATAACAGCGCCTGGATGCGCAATTTTCTCACCCGCGCCCACGCGGTGATTGCGCCGCACGGCAAGACGACGATGGCGCCGCAGTTGTTCCAGCGCCAGCTCGATGACGGCGCCTGGGCCATCACGCTCGCGACCCCTCAGCAAGTGCAGGTGGCCCGCGCGCATGGCGTGCAGCGCATCGTGCTGGCCAACCAGCTGATCGGCCGCCACGCGATCGACTGGGTGCTAAGCGAGTTGAAGCGCGATCCTGGCTTCGATTTTTACTGCCTGGTCGATTCCGAAGTGGGCGTGCGCATGCTCGCCGATGCCGCCCGGGCCGCCGATATCGGCCGGCCGATCCAGGTGTTCCTGGAAGGCGGCGCGCTCGGCGGCCGCACCGGAGTGCGCGATCGCGCGAAGGGTCTCGCGGTGGCCCGCGCGGTGAAGGCGGCCTCGCCTTTTCTCGCGCTGCGCGGCGTTGAAGGCTTCGAGGGATTGTTCGGCGGCACCCGCGAGGAGATCGAGGGCAAAGTGCGGGACTTCCTCGAACTCCTCGTGACGCTCGCAAAGGACTGCGAGGCCGAGGGTCTGTTCGGGCCGGGCGAGGTGATCCTAACTGCCGGCGGCTCGGCCTATTATGACATGGTGATGGCTCGGTTCCGTCACGCCGGGCTCGCATCGCCGGTGAAGATTGTCATCCGCAGCGGCTGCTACCTCAGCCATGATTCCGGCCGCTACCGGCGTGGCTTCACCGAGATCGTCGAGCGCACACCTGATGCTGCGCAGGGCGGCGGATTGGTCTCGGCCATCGAGGTCTGGGCCTACGTGCAATCCCGCCCCGAGCCCGGCAAGGTGTTGCTGACCATGGGCGCGCGGGACACCCAGTCCGACGTGATGCCGCTGCCCGAGACCTGGTTTCGCGCGGGGATGAACGCACCGGCCCGGGTGCCGCCCGGCCATGTCTGCACCGGGATGAACGACCAGCACACCCACATGACAATTCCGCATGACTCGCCGTTCGCGGTGGGCGATCTCGTCTCCTTCGGCGTTTCGCACCCCTGCCTCACGTTCGACAAGTGGAACGTGCTCTACGTCGTCGATGATGCCTACAATGTGGTGTCCGCCGTGCGGACGTTCTTCTGAGAGACATGACCATGCGCATTTTCGCCTGCACACTGGCCACCGAGACCAACACCTTCTCCCCGCTGCCGACCGCGATGGACGGCTATCGCGACACCGTGTTCCTGCGCCCCGGCGAGCACCCGGAGGAGACGCCGCTGATGTGCACCGCGCCGCTCTGGGTGGCGCGGCGGCGCGCGGCGGCGGAGGGGTTCACGCTGATCGAAGGCAGCTGCTTCGCCGCCTCGCCGGCCGGCTACACCAACCGCGCGGACTACGAGACGATGCGCGACGAAATCCTCGCCCAGGTGAAGGCCGCCATGCCGCTCGATGGCGTGCTGCTCGGCCTGCATGGCGCCATGGTGGCGCATGGCTATGACGACGTGGAGGGCGACATCGCCGAGCGGGTGCGCGCCATCGTCGGGCCGGATTGCGTGATCGGCATGGAGCTCGATCCGCACTGCCACCTCACGCTGAAGCGCGTCAGCCTGTGCGACATCATCATCCTCTACAAGGAATTCCCCCATACCGACGTGGTGGACCGCGCCGAGGAACTCCTCACCCACGTGCTCGCCACCATCCGCAAGCAGATCAAGCCTGTCATGTCGATGTACGACTGCCGGCAGATCGGCTCCTACCCCACCACGCTGCCGCTGATGCGCGCCTTCGTGGACCGCATGATCGGCCTGGAGGGCAAGGACGGCATTCTCTCGATCTCCATTGGCCATTGCTTCCCCTATGCCGACGTGGCTGAACTCGGCGGGCGCATCCTCGTCGTCACCGACGGCGACAAGGCGCAGGCGGACCGGCTGGCCACCGCGATCGGCGAGGAATTCGTCTCCATGCGCGGCAAGACGGCGCCCGACTACTACGAGGTGGCCGATGGCGTGAGCACCGCAATCGCCGCCAACGTCTCCCCGGTGGTGATGGCCGATCCCGCGGATAACGCAGGAGGCGGCGCGCCGTCGGACAACACGACCATCTTGCGTGACCTCATCGCCCGCGATGCCCAGGGCGCCGCGCTCGGCCCGATCTGGGACCCGATTGCCGTGCGCCTGTGCTTCGATGCCGGCATCGGTGCCACCTTCCCACTGCGCTTCGGCGGTAAGATCGGCCCGGCCTCCGGCGCCCCGGTGGACGCCATGGTGACGGTGACCGGATTGGCGCGGGACTGTTCGCAGTCCTTCGGCCCGACCCAATCGCCGCTCGGCGATTGCGCGGCGATCAAGATCGGTGGCGTCGAGGTGGTGCTGATCACCAACCGCACCCAGGCGCTGGGGCTCGAGCTGTTCCGCAATGTCGGCATCGAGCCGACCGAGCGGAAAATGCTGGTGGTGAAATCCACCAACCATTTCATGGCCGCCTTCGGGCCGATCGCCAAGAAGGTGATCTATATCGACGCTGACGGGCCGATCCCCCGCGACTACCGCAAAATCCCCTACACCAAGATCAACCGCCCGATCTGGCCGCTCGATGCCGAGACCAGCCCCGGCCTTATTTTCTGAGGACGCCGCCATGATCGACAACCCCGTCCGCCGCAAACTCCTCGCCGGCGGCAGTGCCCTCGGCGTGATGGCCTTCGAATTCTTCACCCCCGGCCTCGCCCGCGTGCTGAAGGCCGGCGGTGCGGAGTTCGTCATCCTCGATACCGAACACAGCGGCGCGGGGATGGACACGCTGAAGGCCGCCATCGCCTTCGCCCGCGGCGCCGGCATCGTGCCGATGGTGCGCGTGCCGGGCCTCGCGCGGCATTTGGTCTCCCCAGTGCTCGATGCCGGGGCGATGGGGATCATGGTGCCGATGCTGGAAACCGCGGATCAGGCGCGCGAACTCGTCTCCTACTGCCGCTACCGGCCGGAGGGTACGCGCGGCCTCGCTTTCGGCATGGCGCATGACGATTACGAGGGCGGCCCGGTCGGTCCGGCGATCCGCGCCGCCAATGCGGCGGTGATGACCATCGCGCTGATCGAGACGGCGGCGGGGCTGGCCAATGCGCGGGAGATCATGGCCGTGCCCGGGCTCGATCTCGGCTGGGTCGGCCATTTCGATCTCACGGACAGCCTGGGTTTCACCGGCCAGATGGACGACCCGCGCTACGCCGCGGCCGAGGCGGCGTTGCTCGCGGCGGCCAAGGCGGAAGGCAAGCCGTTTGGCTGGCTCGCGGGCGATGGCGCCCAGGCCAAGGCGGCGCTGGAGCGCGGCTTCCGCTGCCTTTGCATCAACACCGATATCGGCCTGCTGCGCGGCGCCATGCTGCGTGAATTCGCTGCCGCCAAGGCCTGAGAGGACGCACACATGACCAATCGCACCCATGTCCTGCTCTGGACCGACACCCCCGCCGCCTATGCGGCCGCCATCGCCGATGCCGGGCTCGGCGATCGCGTGATCGTAGAGACGCTGAAGCGCAGCGAAATGCCGTCGCCAGCGCAATGCGCCAACGTCGAGGCGATGCTGGCCTGGGGCGCGCCGGCCGGCGTGCTGCCGGGGATGGCGAAGCTGCGCTGGGCGCAGTCGCTCACCGCCGGCGTCGAGGGCTGGTTCGCACTGCCGGACCTGCCGGCGGGGCTTACGCTGACCTGCGCCCGCGGCACGCATCGGGAGTCGATGCCGGAGAACATCCTTGGCGCGCTGTTCCACATCGCCAAGCCCTACGCCGCCATCGCGCAGACGCCGCCGGGCCAATGGGTGCGGCGGATGGCGATGCCGCTCGCCGGCAAGACGCTCGGCATTCTCGGCCTCGGCGCCATCGGGCAGGACCTCGCGCGCATGGCCTCCGCCATCGGGATGCGCGTCATCGGCACACGGCGCGGCAAGGCCGCGGTTGATCATGCCGAGGTCTATCCGCCCGAGCGCACCGACGAGGTGCTGGCGCAGTCGGACTTCGTGGTGCTGCTGCTCCCCGCCACGCCCGAGACCGACAATTTCATCAACGCCGAACGCCTCGCCAAAATGAAGCCCTCCGCCTGGCTGCTGAATTTCGGTCGTGGTCACCTCATCAAGGATGAAGATCTCATCGCCGCCTGCAAGGGCAAGACGATCGCGGGCGCCATCCTCGACGTCTTCCGCACCGAGCCGCTGCCGGCCGAGCATCCGTTCTGGCGCGCCGAGGGCATCATGGTGCTGCCCCATATCGGCGGCGGGCATCCCGCGCGTGACAGTGTTGTGGCACGGCTGTTCGTTGACAATCTTTCCCGATTCCTCGATGGCCGGCCTTTGCGGGAACTGGTAGATCGCAACGCAGGTTATTGATCGGAGCACGGCGATGAAATTCGGTATCCACAACCCGTCCTGGAAATTCGGCACCGCGCCCGCCGACATCTTCCCCGGCGTCGCGGCCAAGGTGCGCTGGGCGGAGGATAACGGGTTCGACTGGTTCTCGGTGATGGACCACCTGATCCAGATCCCCATCGCCGGCGCACAGACCGAGCCGTTCATGGAGGGATGGACGGTGCTCGCCGCGCTTGCCGCTGTCACCAGCCGTATCCGCCTCGCCACGTTGGTCACCTCGGTGCATTACCGCAACCCCGCGCTGCTCGCGAAAATCGCCGCCGGCGTCGACCAGATTAGCCAGGGCCGCCTCACCTTCGGCTATGGCGCCGGCTGGTTCGAGAGCGAATACAAGCAGTACGGCTATGATTTCCCGCCTGAGCCGGCCATGCGCATTCGCCAGATGGTCGAGGGGCTGCGCCTCATCAAGGCGATGTGGACGCAGGAGCGCACGACCTTCCACGGCCAATGGTTCCACGCCGAAGACGCCATCCTGGAGCCCAAGCCGATCCAGCAGCCGCATCCGCCCATCATGATCGGCGGCAGCGGCGAGCAGATGACGCTCCGCGCCGTCGCGCGCCACGCCAACGCCTGCAACCTGTTCGGCGACCCCGGCACCATCCGGGCGAAACTCGCCATCCTGCGCAAGCATTGCGACGAGAACGGCCGCAACTACGACGATATCGAGCGCACCAACACCATCGCGCTCCTGCTCGCCCCCACCGAGGCGGCAGCCAAGGCCAAGGCCGAACGCCTCAATGCCGCCCCCTATTTCCGCGGCCTGCTCGGCACCCCTGCCATGGTCGCCGACCTCGTCGGCCAATACCAGGATGCCGGCATCCAACTCGTCATCAGCAGCGCCTTCGCCAACGACGCCGAAACCCTGGAACTCCTCGCCGCCGACGTCATTCCGGCGTTCAGGTGAGGCAGATCGGTGCTTGAGTGAAGGAAGGCGAGGGGGCGCTGCCCCCTCGACCCCCGCCAGGGGCCGAGCCCCTGGCCTTCCCTTCGCTCCGGCGCCCGTCAGCCCGACTGCGCTGGCATCAGGCCGACGAACAGGCCGCCGAGGACGGAGCGGGCTTGGAAGCCGATTTTGCGGCCGGTGTCGGTGAAGTAGAGGTCGGACAGGGGCACGCGGTTGGGCGTTTCGTTGGCGTAGCGGAGGATGCGGTCGACGAAGTCGGCGAACAGGGCAGGGTCCTCGGCGAGGCTGGCGGCCCAGAGCATCCATTCGGGCTTTGTGAGGGTTGAGCGGTTGTCGAGCGGGCAGCCATAGAGTTCGACGCGGTTGCGGTAGGCGGCGAGTTCGCGGCGGCGTTCGGCTTCGCTCCACAGGCCGAGGCCGAGCAGGCGGTCCCACACCATGTTGTATTTCACGCTCCAGCTGCCGGGCTGGTTGAAGGCGAGGCGGGTGGCGTCGCCGTCTTTGGCGCGCGCCAGCAGGCTGTCGGCGAAGGCCTTTGCGATGCCGCCGAAGCGCGCGGCTGCGTCGTCTTTTCCGATCTGCGTGGCCAGCCGGGCGTAGCTGGCGAGGCCGCAGGCGGCCTTGGCGGCGAGGTTGACGTTGTGGCCGAGCACGCCCGAGAAATCATCGGTGCAGAGCTGCTCGCCCGGGTCCTCGCCGTGCTCGGCGAGATATTCCGCCCATTGCGTCAGTAGGGGCCAATGGGTGCGGGCATCGCCGAGGTCGCCGGTGACCTGGGCGAGAGCGGCGATGAGGATGAGCATGTTGCCGCATTCCTCGACCGGCATTTGGGTTTCGAGGATGGGCTGCCCTGGGTCCTTGTCGAAGTTGCGGTAGGTCTGGCCGTTGGCTTTGGGATAGGTGCCGAGATCATGCGCGGCGAAGGGGAAGGGCCAGGCCGGGCTCGCGCAGTAGCTGTAATAGGGCACGATCATCGCGCGCAGCAGGGCGGGGTTGAACAGCAGGAACAGCGGCGCGGAGGGGTAGGTGACGTCGATGGTGGCGATGCAGCCGTTGGAGAAATTCTCCTTGGAGAAATAAAGCGGCTCGCCACTGGGCCCGGCGGCGAGCTTGTGGGCGGCCAGCGTGTGGCGCCAGGCGAGCGCCAGCAGATCGGCATAGGCCTCGCCCGCCACCGCGCGGGCCTGCGCCGCCAGCGACTCGTCGAACGCCGTGGCGCGGGCCATCACCTGATCCTGTTCGCGGAAGGCGTCGGCGAGCAGGCTGAGCGGGCCGGAATTGTCGAAGCGGCGCCACCAAGCGCGCAGCTTCTGGCCGAAATACTCGATGGCCCATTCGTCGTCATAGGCGACCACCAGGGTCTCGCTGGTGGCGTTGTCCGGCGTCACCGAGAGATCGAAGGTCAGCGCCAGCACGGCGTCGGAGTTGTAGTCGGTCTTGCGCGGGGCGGGCTTCAACCCGCGCTCGGAGGCCGAGCCGGTGGTGAGGAAGGCGTCGCGGCAGATGTCGATATCGCCGATGCTGCCCTGAACCCGGCCGCTGCGCCCGGCGAACAGCGCGGTGCCCCACTCGATGCGCCGATGGTCGCCGGCGGTCTCCAGCACGCGCTGGTCCTCGCCGCGGAAGCTGAGTGTCAGGATTCCGTCCCCCTCCGTGCGGTCCCAGAAGACTCGCTGATGCGGCAGGTTGACGGCGATTTCGCCGGTCATGTCGGCATAGGCCGCGATCGCGTGTGGCTTGCCATCGAGGCTGCGGGCGGTGAAGCGCATGTAGGTGGCGGGGCGGGAGAGCAGGTCGAGGTCATCGGCGAGCAGCGGGGTGATGAAGTCGAGCGCTACTTCCACCGGGCCGCAGCGGAACACGTAGGTGCTGGTGGTGGCGCGCACACTGAGCGAGACCTGCTCAGCGGCGCGGGGGCACCATTCGGCCCCGCCCATCAGCCGGTAGCCCACGCCATCGACGCGGACCACCGCGTAGAGCGCCATTTTCGTGCCGGTCCAATGGCGCGGCCAGTCATCGGTCAGGCGATCGGCCATGCTCCAGATGCTGGTGTGCGGGTCGAAAGTCACTAGCGGCACGGCGGGTGGGCGGCGCAGACGTTCGTTCATTCCTGGAGTTCCCTTGCGTCACCGTACGGGCGCTTGACGACGCTAGGTGGCGACCTAGAGTGTCGTCAACCACACTGGTGGCGGCGCTGCCGGCAATCCGATACCATAACAATTTCCTGATGCCTTCCCGGGAGGAAGCGCTTGGCCGAACTCAGTCTGCGCAACGTGTCGAAGCGATTCGGTGCGGTCGAAGTGATCCGGGATTTGTCGCTCGACATCCCCTCCGGCGAATTCGCGGTTTTTCTCGGCCCCTCCGGTTGTGGCAAATCCACCCTGCTGCGCATGATCGCGGGGCTGGAGGCGGTGGGGAGCGGCGAGATCCATCTCGGCGGCGCCCGCATCGACACCATGGCGCCCGGCGATCGTGGCATCGCGATGGTGTTCCAGCACTACGCGCTCTATCCGCATATGACGGTGCGCGAGAACATGGCTTTCGGCCTGCGCAACATCGGAACGCCCCCGGCCGAGATCGAGCGCAAGATCGCCGATGCCGCCGAGATGCTGGAGATCGGCGAGTTGCTCGCCCGCAAGCCCACCCAGCTCAGCGGGGGCCAGCGCCAGCGTGTTGCGATCGGGCGGGCCATAGTGAAGCAGCCGCGCGCCTTCCTGTTCGACGAGCCGCTCTCCAACCTCGATGCCGCCCTGCGCAGCCGCACCCGCATCGAGCTTGCCCGGCTGCACCAGCGCGTCAGCTCGACGATGATTTTCGTCACCCACGACCAGGTCGAGGCGATGACGATGGCGACGCGAATCGTGGTGATGAACCAGGGGCGGATCGAGCAGGTCGGCACCCCCATGGAGATCTACCAGCGCCCGCGCACCCGGTTCGTCGCCGGGTTTATCGGCGCGCCGGCGATGAATTTTCTGCCCGTCACCGGCGTTACCGGGCGTGGCGGCATGGCGGTGGCGCGGCTGCCCGATGGCAGCGAGGTGGCGACCGAGGTTCCGATCGGCGCGGTCAAAGCAGGCGCGACCCTGACCCTCGGCGTGCGCGCCGAGCATGTGCTGCCGGGCAATGGGGCGGCGGCCAAGGTGGATGTGATCGAGCGGCTGGGCGAGCGGACGCTGGTCTACGCCAATCTCAGCGACGGCAGCGCCGTGGTCTATGACGAGCCGGGCGACGTGCAATTGTCGGTCGGCGAGAGCGTGGCGCTCACCATTGATGGTGCGGCTGCGCATCTCTTCGGGCCGGACGGGCTCGCACTACATGGCTGAGCGCGCCGCCTCCGGCATCGGGCTGTCGCGGCTGTCGAACGGGCTGTTCGTCGCGCCCTACATGTTGCTGGTGTTCGGGCTGCTGTTCGCGCCGCTGGTGTTGGGCATCTGGCTCGCTTTCCAGGACTACGACATGCTGGGCGGCTGGGCGGGCGGCGTGGGGCTCGAGAATTTCGAGAACCTGTTGGACGACAAGATTTTCCGCGGCACGGTGCGCAACACCATCAAGTTCGTGCTGATGACCACGCCGGCTTTCGTCGCGCTTGGTCTTTTCCTCGCCCTCGCGCTGAACAACAGCCTGCGCCGCAGCGCCATCCTGCGGGCGATCTTCTTCGGCTCCTCGGTGCTGTCGGTCACCATCGTCACGTTGATCTGGCGGCTGGTCTATCTGCCCGATCGCGGCCTGCTCGCTGATATCCTCTCGCTGGTGAGCCTGCCAAGCGTGGATCTCATCACCAGCCAGACCTGGGCGCTGCCGGCGATTGCTATCGTGACGGTGTGGTGGATCATCGGCCTGCCGATGACGCTGTTTCTTGCTGGCCTCCAGCAGATCCCGCCCGAGCTTTACGAGGCCGCGGCGCTCGACAATGCCAGCCGGTGGCGGACGCTGACTTCCATCACCCTGCCCTCGATCCGCCGCACCATCATCGTCGTCGCGGTGATCGAGGTGATCCTGCAATTCCAGCTGTTCGGCCAGGCGTTGCTGATCACCGGCGGCGGGCCGGACAACACGACGCGGCCGATGGTGCAGTTCATCTACGAGGCCGGCTTCCGCGACCTGCAGCTCGGCTTCGCCGCGGCGGCCTCGCAGGTGCTGTTCGCCCTCATGCTGATCGCGGCACTGGCCCAGATGTGGGCCGGCCGCCGGCGGGAGGGCTAGGTTATGGCGACGTATCGGCGGGGCAGGGGGCTCGGCGATCGGCTGCTGCTGCTCGCGGTGGTGGCACTGGCGATCGTCTGGATCGCCCCCATCGTCTGGGTGATCGGCCTGTCCTTCAAGCCGAATGACGTGCTGATGCGCAGCACTGGCGGCATTCATTTGCCGCCGTTCACGCTGAAGAACTACGTCGACATCATCGCCTCCTCGCAGGTGTTTGCCTGGATGCTCAACAGCTTCATCGTCGCCATCGGCCAGACGGTGCTGACCCTGGTGATTGCCTCGCTCGCCGGATACGGCTTCGCGCGCACCAATTTCCCCGGCCGGAACGTGCTGTTCGTGCTGGTGCTGGCAGCGCTCGCGGTGCCGGAGCAGGCGATCATCGTGCCGCTGCACACGATGTTCGCGGCCGTCGATCTGCATAACACCTACGCCGCGCTGATCGCGCCGCGCCTCGCTTTTCCCTTCGGTGTGCTGCTGATGACGCAGTATTTCCGCGCCATCCCCGCGGAGATCGAGGAGGCGGCGCTGCTCGATCGGGCATCGCGGCTGAAGGTGTTCTGGCGCATCGTGCTGCCGCTCTCCATCCCCGCCCAGGCGACGCTCGGCATCTATACGTTCCTGCACGCATGGAATGAGTATTTCTGGCCGCTGGTCTCGGCCACCAAGCCGGCGATGTACACCCTCACCGTCGGCCTGGCCTCGATGCAGACCAATTTCGCGCAGACCGAGGGGATCGGCTTCCTGATGGCCCAGGCGGTGTTCGCCGGGCTGCCGGTGCTGATCCTCTACCTCTTCTTCCAGCGGCACATCGTCTCGGCGGTGGCCGGCGGCGGGAATAAATGAACCAACAAAATCGGAGGACACCATGCTGAGACGCACGCTCGCCGGGGCAGTGCTGGGGGCTTTGCTTGCCACCCAGGCGATGGCCCAGGCAAAGACCGAAATCACCTTCGCCCGCTTCTTCGGCGCCTGCGAGGGCGATTACGGCACCTCGCAGGATGTCGCCAAGGCGCGCGGGGAATGCGGCGTGATGACCTCGCTGGTCAACCTGTTCAACGCCACTAACAAGGACAACATCGTTGTCAAGCCGCAGATCATCGAGTGGGGGCCGTATTACCAGCAGCTCAACGCCCGCATCGCGGCCAAGGACATCCCGGCCATCGCGGTGATGCACGCCGCCCAGCTCGGTGATTACACGCGCTATGTTGAGGAACTCGACGGCGTGCTGAAGGAAGCCGGGATCGATGCCGGGGACTTCACGCCCAATGCGCGCACGGCGGTGACGGTCGGCGGCAAGATTTACGCTATGCCTTGGGACACGCATTCCTGGCTGTGGCACTTCAATATCGGGCTGTTCAAGCAGGCCGGGCTGGTGGATGCGCAGGGCCAGCCGCTGGTGCCCAAGTCGGTCGAGGAGATGCTGGCGCACGCCAAGCAGATGAAGGAGAAGACCGGCAAGCCCTACATCATCATGGCCACCGCCGGCGCGGGGGACTTCGCCAATGGTGCGCGGGGCTACTACTCCTGGCTCTATGACCAGGGCGGCTCGATCTTCCCTGACGGTTACGAGAAGGCGAATTTCCATACCCCGGCTTCGCTGGCGTCTTTCGGCGTGTTCGAGGCGCTGGCCAAGGGCGGGTACATCACCAAGGGGCTCGATGGATCGGGCGTTCTCGGCGGCTTCATGAACGGCATCGGCGCCGTCTATATGACCGGCACCTGGCGCATCGATGACTTCCTCGCCGCCTCCGCCAAGCCCGGCGGCGCCCTGTCGGAAGGCTACACCACGCGGGCCTTCCCTAATTTGTTCAAGACCCAGTCGGTGTGGACGGATAACCACTCCTGGGTGTTGCCCAAGGGCGGCACGACGCCGGCCACCCGCAAGGCCGCGCTGACGTTCCTGAAGTTCCTCTGGGACCATAACTTTGACTGGGCGCGCGGTGGCGGCCACCTTCCGGCCCGCCAGTCGCTGATGGCCGATTACGCCAAGCTGCCGCTGCGGCAGTTCGTGGTGGACATCCCCTCGTTCGGCAAGGCTCTGCCGCACGAGGTGCGTCGCCAGTTCGGCTTCCAGAACATGATCGGCGAGGAAATCGCCAATATCGTCAATTCCGGCAAGACGGCCGCCCAGGCCGCCGATGCCGCCCAGGAACGCAGCGTGGCGTTGCTGCGTGGGCGATAAGGAAGGAAGCGCTTCTTTTTGAAAAAAGAAGCAAAAACTTTCTGCTCCGTTTGCTTCGCACTCTTTGCGGAGAGTGCGAAGCCAAACGGATAAAAGTTTTTTGGTTCTTTTTTTCAAAAAAGAACGGCTTCGCTTTGATATTTTGCTTACCTGGAGCCTTCGCATGCGCACATCCACCGTCCTGCTCGACCGTGACTTCACCATCGGCCATACCGACAAACGCCTGTTCGGTGGCTTCATCGAGCATCTCGGGCGATGCGTTTACGGCGGGATTTATGAGCCGGGCCACCCCACCGCCGACGAAAAGGGCTTCCGCCAGGACGTGATGGACCTCGTGCGCGAGATCGGCCCGACCATCATGCGCTATCCCGGCGGCAACTTCGTCTCCGGCTATAACTGGGAGGATGGCGTCGGCCCCGTCGAGGATCGCCCGGCCCGGCTGGATTACGCCTGGTTCTCCACCGAGCCGAACACGTTCGGCACCAACGAGTTCATCGACTGGTGCAAGATGTCCGGCATCGAGCCGATGCTCGCGGTCAATCTCGGCACGCGTGGGCCGCAGGATGCCGGCTACTTCGTGGAATATTGCAACCATCCCGGCGGCACCTACTACTCCGACCTCCGCAAGACCCACGGCTACGAGGAGCCGCACGGCATCAAGTTCTGGTGCCTCGGCAACGAGATGGACGGGCCCTGGCAGACTTGCGCCAAGACCGCCGAGGAATACGGCCGCATCGCCCATGAGGCGGCGAAAATCATGCGCTGGGTGGATGGTTCGATCGAGCTTGCCGCCTGCGGTTCATCCGGCCGCAAAATGGCGACTTTCGGCGCCTGGGAAGACACGGTGCTTGACCATACCTTCGAGCATGTCGAATGGATCAGTCTGCACACCTATCTCAACAACTATGCCTCCGACACGCCGGCCTTCCTCGCCAGCCCCGATGTGATGGATGCTTTCATCGAGGAGGTGGTCGCCATCGCCGATAGCGTCGCGGCCCGCCGGCGTTCCAAGAAGCGGATCATGCTGAGCTTCGATGAGTGGAACGTGTGGTACCGCACGCGGCGCCCGCGTGAGGCGCGCATCAAGCCGGGCTGGCCGGTGGCACCGCCGATCCTTGAGGAGATCTACAACATGCAGGATGCGCTGGCCTTCGGCGGCGCCGCCATCTCGCTGCTGAACCACGCCGATCGCGTGCGCTCCGCCTGCATCGCCCAACTTGTCAACGTGATCGCACCGATCATGACGGAGACCGGCGGGCCGGCGTGGCGGCAGACCATCTTCTGGCCCTTCGCCGACTTCACCAACCACGGGCACGGCGAAGTGCTGCGCGCCCGCGTCAAATCCGACACTTATGACACCTACTACTTCGACCCTGCGGGGATGGATGACGAGGTGCGCACCAAGGTGGATGACGTTCCCTACCTCAAGCTCGCCGCGGTGGCGCGGGATGGTGGCCTCACCCTGTTCCTGCTGAATCGCGATCTTGCGGGGCCGATGCAGGCGAGCATCGACGCACGCAGCTTCGGCCCCCTCGCCGTCGTCGCCGCCACAACGCTACACGATGCCGACCTCGATGCGATCAACACCAAGGAGGCACCGGACCGCATCGCGCCGAATAAGCTCGATGGCATCACCATCGACGGCAGCCATATCTCTGTCACCCTGCCGGCCGCTTCCTGGTCGGTGATCCGTCTCGGCCCGGCCTCTATTTGAGGCCGGTGGTGGCGATGCCCTGGATCAGGGTGCGCTGGAAGAACAGGAAGAAGGCGAGGACGGGGAGCAGCGTCAGCACCGCCATGGCGAACATGGCGCCCCAGTCCGACGTGCCAGAGGAATCGAGGAAGCCGCGCAGGCCGAGCTGCACGGTGAAGGTCTCGATGTCGTTGAGGTAGACCAGCGGGCCGAAAAAATCGTCCCAGGTGAATATGAAGGTGAAGATGGCGGCCGTGCCGAGGGCGGGCAGTGCGAGGGGCAGCGCGATGTTCCAATAGATCCGCCAAGCGCTGCACCCGTCCATCACGGCCGCTTCGTCCAGTTCGCGAGGGATGCCACGGAAGAACTGGGCGAGCAGGAAGATGAAGAACGCATCCACCGCGAGGAATTTCGGCACCACCAACGGCAGCGCGGTGTTCACCCAGTCGAGATGCAGGAACAGGATGTATTGCGGGATCAGCGTCACCTGGTAGGGCACCATCATGGTGCCGAGCATCAGCGCGAAGAACACATCCCGCCCGCGGAAGCGCAGCCTGGTGACGGCAAATGCGGTGAGGGAGCAGGTGGTGACGTTGCCGATCACCGCGAGCACCGCGATCACCAGCGAGTTGTTGAAGAACGTGCCGAAGCTGACTTGCAATCCGCTCCAGCCGCGCCGGTAGGCGCCCGGCGCGAAAGGGTCGGGCCACAGCGAAATGCTGGTGAAGATGTCGCTGTTCGGCCGGAACGAGCTCGCGAGCATCCACAGCAACGGATAGAGCATCACCAGCGAGGCCGCGCAGAGCACGGCATGGGCCAGCAGCGAGCGCGGCCAGCTAGGCTTCATAATGCACCCAGCGCCGCGCGGAGAGGAAGGCGAGCGCCGTCACCCCCGCGATTGCGATCACCAGCAGCCAAGCCAGCGCCGCCGCATAGCCCATGCGCAAATAACCGAACGCCTCCTGGTAGAGATACAGGGTGTAAAACAGCGTCGCGTTGATCGGCCCGCCCGTGCCGCCGCTGATAATGAAGGCGGGGGTGAAGGCCTTGAAGGCGTCTATGGTCTGCACAACAAGGTTGAAGAATATCACCGGCGTCAGCAGCGGGGTGGTGATGCGCCAGAACTGATACCACGGCGTCGCACCATCCAGGCTCGCCGCCTCATAGATGTCGCGCGGCAATTGCCGCAAACCGGCGAGAAAGATGATCATCGGCGAGCCGAACTGCCACACGCTCAGCGCCACCAGCGTGTAGATCGCGGTATCCGGGTCCGACACCCAGGAGGGGCCGTGGATGCCGAATTGCAGCAGCACCTTGTTCAGCAGCCCATCGCCCGAAAACACCGTGCGCCACAACGTCGCGATCGCGACACTCGCGCCGAGCAATGACGGCAGATAGAACAGCGCCCGATACAGCGGCAGCCCGGCAATGCCGCGGTTCAGGATCATCGCAATCGCCAGCGCGAAGCCGAGCTTGAACGGCACTGACAGCGCGACATACAGCAACGTCACCCGCACCGATTCCGCCACCTTGCTGTCGGCGGTGAGAATGCGCACGTAGTTCGCTAGCCCCACCCAGCCAGGCGTGCCGATCAGGTCATAGTTCGTAAACGACAGCGCGAGCGAGGCCAGCGCCGGGCCCAATGTGAGCCCGAAGAAGCCCAAGAACCACGGCAGCAGGAAGATGTAGCCGGCCGGTATCCCCCGCCTTCGCGCTGTCGGCCGTCCTGCCATTAGCCGCGGGAGATGATGTCGGTGGCGTCCTTCAGGAACTGCGACCCTGCCGCAGCCGGGGTGGCTTTCTTGAAGCCGACGGTTTCGTTGGTGCGCAGCAGCAGGGTCAGCACTTCGCCGGCGCCCTTCGGCGGGGGCGGGGGCAGCGGCGAGACCACTGGGGCGATTTCCGCGATGTAGCTGGACATGCGGGTCGCCATGGCATCGAGCGAGGGGGCGATCACCTCGCGGACTTTCTTGGAGGCGGGGATGCCGCGCTCCACGCCGAGCAGCTTGCCCGCCTCGGTATCGGCGATGAAGAAGCTCATAAGCTTTACGGCCTCTTCCTTGTTGCGGGTGGTGGCGGCGATCGAGAGCATTTGCGAGGGCTTGAGATACTGGCCCGATTTCGGATTGCCCTTGGTGGCGGGATACATCGCGAGATCGAGCTTCTTCTTGTTGACGGCCTGGTAGCCGACGAGCTGATTGGAGTTGGCGAAGCCGACGAGGGCCTTGCCGAGGGTGAGCACGGAGGTATCGACATCGAGCTTGTCGAGCGCCTGCACCTCGGGCGGCACGCAGGCACCGATGGCGCGCATTTCGGCCCAATAGGCGAACCAGTCCGCCATGTCGGCGGCTGACGCACCGAACTTGCCTTCGGCGGTGTACATCTCCTTGCCGCGCCCGCGCAGCCAGACTTCGAGCGCGGGGCCGGAGCCGCCGGCGTCTGTGCTGCCCCACACGCCGTCCTTCTTCAGCGCCTTAGTGGCGGCCGCCATGCGGGTGGCGAAATCCTCCCAGGTGACCGGCCAGGCCAGCGGCGCGAGGCCGAGCGCGTCGAAGCTCTCGCGGTCATAGACGATGGAGGTGGAGTTGAGGCCGAGCGAGACGCCATAGATCTTGCCATCCACCTTGCCGCCATCGATCGAGGCGGCATCGAAGCCCGATAGGTCGAGCTCCTTGCCGACATAGGAGTCGAGCGCCAGCAGGCCGCCGCGGCGGGCGTATTCGAAGATGTAGCCGTAATCCATCTGCACCACGTCGGGCATGTTGCGCCCGGCGGCCTGGGTGGCGAGGCGCGTCCAGTAATCGCCCCAGCCGACGGTTTCACCGGCCACCGCGATGCTGGGGTGGGTCTTGGTATAGAGTTCGGCGGTCTTGTTGGTGCGCTCGGCGCGCTCCACGCCGCCCCACCAGTACAGCCGAAGCCGGGTCGCGGCCTGAGCCTGGGCGCGCGCGGCGATCAGTGCGGCGGTGGTGCCCAGCAGCGCGCGCCGGCCGATCTCAATCGTTCCCATGGGCATTCCCCCTTTGCTGTATTGCCGCCTGTGACGGCTGTTCTGAGTGACGTATAGGACGACCCGGCAGCGCCGCGCCATCCCTTCGATGCCGGTGCGAACACAAAGGAGGCCGGATTTGGAGCAGGTGAAACGCAGCTACGCGATCGTCGGCCTCGGGCATCGATCCTACATGTATCTCGGCGCCCTGCTCGGCGCCCATGCGGCGGATGGAAGCCTCGTCGGCCTGTGCGACAGCAACCAGGGCCGTCTCGCAACCGCGATCCGCACGGCGGCCGATGCCGGCGTCAGCGTGCCGGGCTATGATGCCGCGGGGTTCGATCGCATGCTGGCCGAAACACGGCCGGACCGGGTGATCGTCACCGTGCCCGATCTGCTGCACGCCGATTACATCGTGCGTGCGCTGGAGGCCGGCTGCGACGTGATCACCGAGAAGCCGCTCACCACCGATCCCGCGATGACCGCGCGGATCCTCGCGGCCAAGCAGGCCAGCGGGCGGGCGGTGGTCGTCGGCTTCAACTACCGCTTCTCCCCGGTGCGCACGCTGCTGAAACAGGTGCTGATGAGCGGCATCATCGGCCACGTGAAGAATGTCACCTTCGAGTGGCTGCTCGATACCCACCATGGCACCGATTACTTCCGCCGCTGGCACCGCACAAAGGCGAACTCCGGCGGCCTGTTCGTGCACAAGGCGACCCATCATTTCGATCTCCTGAACTGGTGGCTCGGCACCGTGCCGAAGCGCGTCACCGCCGTAGGGCGGCGTGTATTCTACCGCCCGGAGATGGGCGACGCGCTGGGCCTCACCGATCGCGGGCCGCGCTGCACTGGCTGCCCCGCATTCAACCGCTGCGGCTTCCGCCTCGATGTGGCGGCCAGCGATCATCTGCGCACACTCTACGCCGAGGCGGAGCAGCATGACGGCTATCTGCGCGATGCCTGCGTGTTCAGCCCCGATATCGACATCGAGGATTCGATGAACGCCGTCATCGAATACGAGGGCGATATCGTCGCCAACTACGCGCTCACGGCCTACAACCCCTGCGAGGGCTACCGCGTCACCTTCGATGGCACGCGGGGGCGGGCGGAGTTGCACAATGTCGAGCGCCCCGCGGTGAACCCGGATGGTTCGCTGCCGCGCCCGGCGGTGCCCGAGGAGAACCGCATCACGGTGCAGCCGCATTTCGCGCGGCCCTATGTGCTGGCGCTGCCCAGCGCCGGCGGCCTGCATGGCGGGGGGGATGCGGTGATGCTGAAGCGGCTGTTCGGTACGCCGAGCAATGACCAGTACGGCCATGTCGCAGATGAGCGGGCAGGGGCCTGGTCGGCCATGGTGGGCATGGCGGCCAATGCCTCGCTCGCCAGTGGCGCGGCGGTGCTGCTCACCGATCTCGTCGCCGATGCGCCGCGGCCCGACCACGCGCCGGCGCCATTCGGCCCGCAGGCGGTGTGGCAGCACTTCGATGCGGCGCGCTATCCCTTCCTCGAGGGCGCCACAATCCTTTGAACGGCGCATCGAATGGTTGACGGCACCGGGGCGGGGCGTCACTTTCCCGGCCAAGAAAATTCCACACAATCGCATTGGGAGGCTCAGATGACCGACACTTCGCCGGCCGATCGGCTCGATACCGCGGCCACCAGCCGCCGCTCCGTTCTCGCTGGCTTCGCCGGCGCCGCCGCCATGGGCGTGCCTGGCGTCGCCTTGGCGCAGGAGGCCAAGGAGGCTCCGGCGCTGGCCAAGCTGGTCGCCGATGGCAAACTGCCCAAGCTCGCCGACCGCCTGCCGGCCAAGCCGTTGGTGGTCACCCCGATCGAGACCTCCGGCACCTATGGCGGCCAGCTCCGCCGCGGCCTGCGCGGCAGTGCCGACCATAACGGCATCCTGCGCATGGTCGGCAACCAGGGCCTGGTGCGCTGGAACATGGAATTCACCCAGGTGCTGCCCAATGTGGTGGAGAGCTGGGAGGTCAACGAGGCCTCCACCGTCTTCACTTTCAAGCTGCGCGCGGGCATGCGCTGGTCCGACGGGCATCCGTTCACCGCGGATGACATCGTGTTTTCCATCGAGGATTGCTGCAAGAATTCCGAGCTTTACCGCTCCGTGCCCTCGCCGCTGGTGATCGCCAACAAGCCGGGCACCGCGACCAAGATTGACGACACCACGGTGCGCATCGCCTTCGAGGCGCCCTATGCGCTGTTCCTCGAAATCATGGCGACCCCGCTCGGCCAGCACCCCACGCTGTTCCCCAAGCACTACGCGAGCCGCTTCCACCCCAAGTACAACGCGGGGGTGGCCGATCTCGTGAAGGCCGCCAACGTGGCGGATTGGGGCGCCCTGTTCCGCGCCAAACTCGGCGACATTGAAATCCCGGCGCGCTGGGGCAACCCGGAGAAGCCGACGCTCGACCCCTGGGTGGTCGAAGAGCCCTATACAGGCGGCGCGACGCGGGTGCTGATGCGGCGCAACCCGTATTTCTGGCAGGTCGATCCGCAGGGGCGGCAGCTGCCCTATATCGACGCGATCAATTTTGGCATCTCGCAGGACGTCGAATCCCTGATGCTCGACGCGATCTCCGGCAAGCTCGACATCCAGGACCGCCATATCGACACGCTGCAGAACAAGCCCACGCTGAGCCAGAACATGGCCAAGGGCGGCTACCGGCTGATCGAGCTGGTCAATTCCGGTTCGCAGCAGTGCCAGATCTACTTCAACATGACGCACAAGGACCCGAAAATGCGGGCCATGTTCGCCAATAAGGAGTTCCGTCAGGCGCTCTCGCTCGGCATCGATCGCGCCGAGATCATCGAGCTGGTTTATCTCGGCCAGTCCGAGCCCTATCAGGCCGGCCCCCGGCCCGGCCACCCCTGGCATCACGCCGCTCTCGCCAAGCAGTTCACCGATCACGATACCGCCAAGGCCAACGCGATGCTGGACCGCATCGGCTACGGCAAGAAGAACGCGCAGGGCCAGCGCCTGCACCCCGATGGCAGCAAGATCTTCTTCGCGATTGACGTCATCCCCACGCTCTACCCTGATCTGGTCGATACGCTGGAGTTGGTGAAGCGCCACTGGGCGGAGATCGGTATTGACTGCAAGGTCAACACCATCGAGCGCGCGCTCTACTACACGCGCGGCGATAACAACGAGCATGATGTTGCGGTGTGGCCGGGTTCGGGCGGGCTCGACCCGATGCTCGATCCGCGCGATTTCTTCGCCCAGCACCCTCAGGGCTCCCGCTACGCGATCCCCTGGACGCAGTGGTACGTCTCCAACGGCAAGGAAGGCGAGGCGCCGCCGGACGGCCAGAAGCAGCGCATGAAGTTGTTCGACGAGGCCCGTGGCACCGCCGATCTCGCCAAGCGCGGCGCTGCGATGAAGCAGTTGTTCGACCTCACGGCCGAGGCCTTCGAGACGGTCGGCGTCTGCCTCGCGGTCAATGCCTTCGGCATCGCCAACACCAAGCTGCGCAACGTGCCCAAGAAGATGCCGGCCTCCTGGAGCTGGCCGAATCCTGGCCCGGCGATGCCGCAACAATTCTTCTTCGGCTGAGACCAGGGTAGGCGCCGGGCCATGTTGCTCTTCATCGCCCGGCGCCTGCTGTGGATGATCCCGTCGCTCGCGGTGATCAGCGTGCTCGCCTTCGTGCTGATCCGTCTGCCGCCAGGCGATTTCGTCACCAACTACATCGCCACGCTCGCCGCATCGAACGAGGTGGTGGACCAGAACACCGCGGCCGAACTGCGCGCCCGCTTCGGGCTCGATCAGCCGATGATCGTGCAGTACTGGAAATGGATCAGCGGCATCGTCTTCCGCGGCGATTTCGGCTTCAGCTTCGAATGGCAGCAGCCTGTGGGTGACCTCATCTGGGAGCGCATGGGCCTCACCTTGCTGCTGACCTTCTCCACCCTGCTGGTCACCTGGGCGATCGCGCTGCCGATCGGCGTCTATTCGGCGGTGAAGAAATACTCCTTCGGCGATTACTTCGCGACCTTCTTCAGCTTCCTTGGCCTCGCCATCCCCTCCTTCCTCCTCGCGCTCGTGCTGATGTACGTGGCCGCGATGTATTTCGGCCAGGACGTCGGCGGCCTGTTCTCCGAGCAATATCTCACCGCGCCCTGGAGCCTCGCCAAGGTGTGGGACCTGATGAGCCATATCTGGATCGCCGTGGTGATCCTCGCGGTCTCCGGCACGGCGAGCCTGATCCGCATCATGCGCGCCAACATGCTCGATGAGCTCGGCAAACCCTACGTCACCACCGCCCGCGCCAAGGGCCTGTCCGAATTCCGCCTGCTGGTGAAATACCCCGTGCGGCTCGCGCTCAACCCGTTCATCTCCACCATCGCCTGGCTGCTGCCCAACCTCGTCTCGGGCTCCATCATCGTCGCCATCGTGCTCAACCTGCCCACCGCCGGGCCGCTGCTGCTGCAATCGCTGATGAGCCAGGACATGTATCTCGCCGGCGCCTTCGTGCTGCTGATCTGCGCCCTCACCCTGGTCGGCACCCTCATCAGCGACGTGCTGCTGGCGCTCGCCGATCCGCGCATCCGGCTGGAATAGACGATGTCCGACACCGCGCTTGCCGCCCCGCCCGCCCGCTTCGTCGTCGCCTCGCAATGGCTGCTGATGTGGTGGGCCTTCCGCCGCCACAAGCTCGCCATGGCCGGGCTGATCGTCACCGCTGCGCTCTACATCATCGCCGCCGTGCCCGGCTTCTTCGCGGTCAACGACCCGGCGAAGCAGAACGCCCGCACCGCCTTCCACCCCCCCCAGGCCATCCATTTTCTGGAATGGACCGATAGCGCGCTCCCCTCGCTCCGCCCCTACATCCACCCCTACGTGCTGAAGCGGGATCCGGTGAGCCTCGCCTCGATCTACGCCGAGGATCGCGGCCGCAAAATCTATCTGAGCCTGTTCGCCGAGGGCTACGAATACAGCGTTTTCGGCCTGTTCACCACACGCACGCATCTCTTCGCCTCCCAGGATGCCCGCCAGCCCCTCTTCCCCTTCGGGGCGGACCGGCTCGGCCGCTGCGTTTTCAGCCGCATCATGCAGGGCGCGCAGATTTCGCTGACGGTGGGGCTGATCGGCGTGTTCCTCTCGCTGCTGATCGGCGTCGTCATCGGCGGCATTTCCGGCTATTACGGAGGCAGGCTCGATTTCGCCCTCCAGCGCGTGGTGGAATTCGTGCTCGCCTTGCCGACCATCCCGATCTGGCTCGCCATGGCCGCGGCCCTGCCGCATGACTGGCCGGCGGCGCTGAACTATTTCTGCATCACCCTGATCCTTTCCCTCACCGGCTGGGCCCAACTCGCCCGCGTGGTGCGCGGCCGCTTCCTCAGCCTGCGCACCGAGGAATTCGTCACCGCCGCCCGGCTCGATGGCGCCTCCGAGGCACGGGTGATTTTCCGCCACATGCTGCCGAGCTTCGCCTCCCACATCATCGCCTCGATGACGCTCGCCATCCCCGCGATGATCCTGGCGGAAACCTCGCTTTCCTTCCTCGGCCTCGGCCTGCAACCGCCGACGATCTCCTGGGGCGTGCTGCTGCGCGAGGCGCAGAACATCCGCTCCATCGCCACCGCCCCCTGGCTCTTCGCGCCCGGCGTCGCCGTGGTGATCGCGGTGATCGCGCTGAACTTCCTCGGCGACGGGCTGCGTGACGCGGCGGACCCGTACAACAAGTGAGCGGCGAAACCATCCTCGAGGTATCCGGCCTCGCCACCGAGTTTCCGCTCCGCCAAGGCACGCTGAAAGCGGTCGACGGCGTCTCCTTCACCGTGCGCGCCGGACAAACCCTCTGCATCGTCGGTGAATCCGGCAGCGGCAAATCCGTCACCGCGCGCTCCATTCTGCAAATCGTCGATGCTCCTGGCCGCATCACCGCCGGCTCCATGAAGCTCCGCCGGCGGGATGGCAGCACCGTCGATCTCGCGCGGCTCAATCCGCGGGGGCGGGAGATCCGCGCCATTCGCGGCGCCGAGATCGCGATGATTTTCCAGGAGCCGATGTCCTCGCTCTCCCCGGTGCACACCATCGGTGACCAGATCATCGAGGCGCTGCGGCTGCATCTCGGCATGGACAAGCCCAAGGCCAAGGCGCGCGCGGCGGACCTGCTGCGCCAGGTCGAAATCCCCAACCCCGAAGCCGCGCTCGCCCGCTACACCTTCGAATTCTCGGGCGGCATGCGCCAGCGCGTGATGATCGCCATGGCGCTCGCCTGCAACCCCGCGCTGCTGATCGCCGACGAACCCACCACCGCGCTCGATGTCACCACCCAGGCCGAGATTCTCGACCTCATCCGCCGCATGCAGGCGGAGTATGGGATGGCGGTGATGTTCATCACCCATGACATGGGGGTGGTCGCCGAAATCGCCGACGAGGTGCTGGTGATGTATAAGGGCCGCGTCGTCGAGACCGGCCTGGTGGATCAGATCTTCCACGCCCCGTCCCACGACTACACCAAGATGCTGATCGGCTCGGTGCTGAAGCTCGAACGCCCCGCGGCAATCCGCACCGCCCGTCCGGCGCCCGATGCGGCCCGCCCGCCCGTGTTGGCGATCGAGGGGCTCAGCATGCATTTCGGCCCCGCCCGCGCCCCGATGCGGGCGGTGGACGAGGTGAGCCTCGCCCTGCTTCCGGGTGAAACCCTCGGCGTGGTCGGCGAATCCGGCTCCGGCAAAACCACGCTCGGCCGCTGCCTGCTGCGGGTCTATCAACCCACCGCCGGCGCGCTGAACTACCGCCGCGCCGATGGCAGCATCACCGATCTCACCAGCGCCGATGACGCGACGCTGAAGGCATGCCGGCGCGAAATCCGCATGATTTTCCAGGACCCGATGTCCTCGCTCAATCCGCGCATGACGGTGGCGCAAATCGTCGGCGAGCCGTTGCTGGTCAACGGCATCGCGAAAGGCCGCGAACTGGATGACCGGGTGGCCGCCCTGCTCGAACAGGTCGGGCTCGAGCCCGCCTGGCGCGAGCGCTACCCGCACGCCTTCTCCGGCGGCCAGCGCCAGCGCATCGGCATCGCCCGCGCCATCGCCCTCAAGCCGCGCATCATCGTCGCCGACGAGGCCACCTCGGCGCTTGACGTCTCTATCCGCGCGCAAGTGCTGGACCTGCTGATCCGCCTGCAGGACGAGCTCGGCCTGTCCTATATCTTCATCAGCCACGACATCGGCGTGATCCGCTACATGTGTGACCGTGTGGCGGTGATGTATCGCGGCAAGGTGGTGGAGGCCGGCGAGACCGCGCAGGTCTGCGACACGCCGACCCACGACTACACCCGCGCACTGCTCTCGGCGATCCCGCGGCCAGACCCGCGGGACCGGCGGATTCACAACCGGTTCCGCTACCGGCCGGATAAAGTTACGAATTAGCAACAAAATAGGCGTGCAAAATCCCGCCACCCCAGAGCCGATTTTTTCGTGCGGCGCCGTCTCGCGGATCACCACGCGCGGGAAGCCGGTATCGTCAGACCGCGCGGGACGCGGCCACGTCATGACGCGCCTTCGCCGGCATGCAAGCACCTGATCGTCGCGGACCACCGCGCGCACCCGGCGCCGCTGCGCCGGCTGAGCCGTGCGGGCGTGCGGGGTGGCGGATGCAGTACGGCGCGGCTCCGCCACCGGTGGAATCGGTGCATCGGGCGCGACCGTGGCAAAGCCCCCTTCGGCCAGCTTCTCCAGTACATCGAGCAGCCCGCACAGC
The DNA here is from genome assembly GCA_903865895.1 of uncultured Rhodospirillales bacterium. Lineage (GTDB taxonomy): Bacteria > Pseudomonadota > Alphaproteobacteria > Acetobacterales > Acetobacteraceae > CAIYPH01. The sequence continues at coordinate 49,998 of CAIPLM010000048.1, forward strand.
GCGGTGAGTTGCGTCAGCCACGCCGGCACGGCCCGCGGCAGCCACCGCTGCAACTGGGCAGCCAGCAGCAGCAGCGGGCCGAGCAGCACCCGCCGATGCCGCACAAAGGCGACAAGGCAGGCGTGGGCCGGGGAGAGGGACGTCATGTTCATGGTTTGTTTATGCCGCATCGTCCCAAATGCGGCAAAGGAATTGATCGCTATTTTCCGTTAATTCCACATATGTTCACGCGGCGAACCTCGCCCTCAGCCGCGCGGCCACGCGGGCGAGAATGGGCCCATGGGTGATCTGCGGCGCACAGGCCTCGGCCTCCCAGATGCGCTGGGCGAAGTCGGGATGCGCCGCCACCACCGCCCCAGCATTGGCGAAGGCGGCGCGATTGCCGGTATCGAGATAGCTCTCCACTGCCAACCCATCGGCGAAAATCACGTCATGTGTGGGCAACTCGACATGGAAATACGTCACCTCGGCCACCGCTTCCTGCCGAATGCTCATGCCGTTCACCAAATGCCGCACGGGGATCAGCACGTCCTCCACATGCACGGCGTGATCGGGGGAGAGCAGCAGATCGCGGACGGGCTGTCCGTTGCCGAAGGCACCGGCCTGCACGCGGATCGGCCAGACGTCACGCGGCCGCGGATGACGGCGGCAATCGACGCGCCGCCAGCCGATCCACACCACCGGCACGAGCCCGCCGAAGGCCGAGCGCACGCATTGGCCGACCCGCAACGCCTCAACCGGGACCTCACCCAAATCGGCATCAATCCGCGTCCCCCGCGCGAAACAGGCCACGGGCGCGTATGCCAGCGCGTAGACGTCGCTGCGCCCCACCGCCGCGTCCCCATGCAACCGCACGCTGAGATCGTAGCGCCCGTCGTGATCCGGCGTCACTGCGATCTGCTGCACATTGCTGATCCCGCTTGTACTGGCGGCCAGTTGTGCGCCACTCACGCCGTCGAACAGGAGCAGGTCGAGATGGTCGATCGTGTTGTTACCATCCGCCGCCCAGGTCAGCGTCGCGACATAGGTTGTTCCGGCGGTCAGCGAGAGCACGTAGTCATGCACCGCATCCTGCCCGGCGGCGGCGCTTGCGGTCGCGAGGCTCCAGCCGGATGCAGGCATCGCGATGCCCGGCACCGGCGCGAAATCCTGGCTGCCGATCGGCACAGCGCGCATCGCCGTGGGGGCCCGTTCGCCGGCATAGAGCGTCTCCACGCTCGCCAATACATTCACCACCCCGGCGCCGTAGACCGCGTTGAGCGGCTGCTCCACGGTGGGGGCGGCCGCGGTGGTGTAGTAGTCGGCGGGCTTGCTCGCACCGTTCAGCAGCAGCGCCTTGAGGGTGCGGAAATCCACCGCATCCGCCAGATTCGCCGCCGTTGCACCCGCCTGCACCAGCAGCGTCGCAGCGCCCGAGACGATGGCGGTGCTGCGGCTGGTGACGGTCTGCGGCGCTGAGATATCTGGCTTCGGCACCCCATCCGGGGCCGGCCCGATCGCCTGCACGCCGGGCCAGGTATCCACGCTGATCACGTTATAGGCGGAGGACGGCATACCCGGCGTGCCGCCATTCCCGGCGGCGGCGACGAAGACGGTATTGCCGAGCAGCGCCGCGGCGTCGAAAGCCGGGTCCACATCGGCGCCGAGATAGATCACGCTGAGGTTCACCACCTTATCGGGCAGCTTTCCGGCGGCGAGATTATCGAGGAAGCCGGCGGCGCTGTAGTTATCGACATGCGCCACCCCCGGCGCCACACCCTGGGGCGGGCCAAGATAGGGCGTCGGGTTGTAGAAAAAGCCGGCCTGCACGGTGGCGTGGTTGGAAAAGCTGCCGAGCACGCCGTCATTATAGGTGAACGTGCGAAAGAGGCCGTTGTAATACGTGATGAAGCGGTCGGCGTTGTTGGCGGGATGACCGAGCGAGGCCGGATTTACTTCGAAATCGATGCCGCCATCGGTGCCGCTGCTGCTGCTCTCCACCTGGCCGACGCGCACACCCGCACCGGTCAGCGCGGGATAGCGGGCGCGCAGCGTGGTGAGGCCGATGATATCGGCAATCGCCGCGTAGTCCGGCCCGCCGAGCGTGAAACTCATGAAGCGGCTTGGTCCTCCGCCGAAAGCACGAACATCCGCTCAAGCGGCACGCGCAACAGCCCATCCGTGCGGACGAGAATATCGGCCATATGCGCCTGCCAACGCTGGAACACCTCGGTCTCCGGCAGCCGGTCCATCCTGTGGTCCCGGCGGCGCAGGATGAAGGCGAAGAGCATCCCATCGGCCGGATTGAGATGGATTTCGTACTGCAGGATGCCGGCGCCGAGCAGCGCATCCCGCATCTCCGGCCAGATCGCGTCATGCCGGCGCTTATACTCGGCCTCGCTGCCCGGGCGCAGGCGCAGGCCGAAGGCGATGAACTCGCTGCCGGCGATCATACCACCACCTGCACCGCCCCACCCGCCCGCGCCGAGGCCTGCATCCCCGCCAGCACCGCCACGGTGGCGGCGCCCACCTCGCCAGGGCTGCGGTTCTCCCCGCGCCCCTGGGCCAGTTCCACCAGCGCGTCGATCGGCCCGATGCAGTTGTACACCCAGTCGCCCGGCGCGATCGGCAGGCGCTCCACCCCCGCCACGGTATGGATCGCCGCCTCGTCGCGGTCGAACTCCAGCGTCATCACCCCCGCCGAGCCCGCGATGATCAGCCGCAGCAACGCCCGCTGCCCCTCCGGCATCCCCGCCGCCCCGCCGAGCGCCGCCGTGGCGCCGCCGGCAAATCCCACGGTCGCCGCATCCGCGAGATCAACCGCCCCGGTCCCGGTGCTTTGGGCCGCCACCGTCTCGGGCGCCAGCCCGGTCAGCCACAGCATTAGCGCGATGGAGTGGGACATCTGGCCATACGCGAACCCGCCGCCGCCGGCCGGGTCCTGCCAGGTCATGCTATCCGGGCGAAACATCGTGGTCTGCCAGCGCGCAAAGCCGACGCTGCCCTCGAACACCGGGCGGGTGGCGGAGACGAAGGTGCAGGTGATGTGCTCGATCCGCCCAATCACCCCCGCGGCGAGGCGGGCGCGGATACCGTCGAGATGCGGCAGATACTGGTAGCCATTGGCGATCAGCAAATGCCGTCCTACCCGCCGCGCATGCTCAACCAAATCGCGCGCCTCGGCGGGATCGACCGTCATCGGCTTTTCGCACAACACATGGGCACCGGCATCGAGCGCATCGCGCACATGCGCGTGGTGCAGAATATGCGGCGAGGCCACCACCACCACATCCGGCCGCCG
>CAIPLM010000049.1 GCA_903865895.1 uncultured Rhodospirillales bacterium
CGGCCGAGCGCGGCCGCGCCGAAGCCGTCGCCGAACGCGGGCGCCGCGCCGCGCCCTGAGGGCTGCGCGTGGCTGGCGGTCGGGTGCCGGCCGGGCGGTGGCGCCGGGCCCGGGGCGGGTTCGCGGCGGCTGGGGTTTCGTTTCGATGTTGCCGGTCGGTGGGTGCGGCGGGCGGAATGGACTGCTTCGCTGCGCTCGCAGTAACGGGGGTGGGGGTTTGGGGGTTGGGCCGCGAGGGGGGCTCTTGCTGTCTCGCTGTCACGTTGTTCATCTTCGGCATGGCGGCTTCTGGCGATGTCCGGCTCCGGAAAAGTCTTCCAGTCCTCTGTTGCTCCGTGGTGAATTCTCCTTCGCCCGGTGAATAGAACAAAAACGGAATTATAAGCAAAAAATTCCTCTCCGCAACACGACAGACATCATAGAAGTCGGGGATGATCTATCTGACCGACCCTTCCCCTTTGCCGGCCTGCTGATTGCGTCGCTGCTGCGCGACGTGATCATGCGGCTGCGTGGGGAGTTGGGGTTTGGGGATGGGACGCATCGGCGGGCGGCGATGTTGGTGCCGTTTCATGCCTATCTCGGGCGGGTGCTGGCGCGGTTTGAGCGGATGGTGCGGCGGTCGGCTGGCGGTCGGGCGGGGTGTGCGGGCAGTTGGAGACGCTGCTGGCGCGGCCGGATATGGCGGGGATTCTGGCGCTGTATCCGCAGGCGCAGGCGATGTTTCGGCCGGTGTGCCATATGCTCGGGACTGCGGTGGCGTCGGTGCCGCCGTTGGCGCGGCGGGTGCGGGACATGTCTCAGGCTGCCCCCCTCACCCCGGCCCTCTCCCCCAGAGGGGGCGAGGGAGGTCAGCCTGCGAGGCGCCTGACGCGCAGGGAGCGGGAGGCGAATGTGTGGTATTCGAATTCGGAGGGGAAGCCGATGAAGCTGCTGCCGCGGCGGTTGCCGCGGGGCTAGGCGGGGTGGGGAGAGGTGCGTCGTATATGTTACGATATCGACATTATTAACGGGTATCCAACACCCCAACAATCGTCGGCGGCGCGGTTTTCAGGGAGGTGTAGCTGGTCAGCGGGCTGTCGATGGCGTCTTCGTCGAAGCGCTGCTTGATGCGGCGGTTGAGTTCGCGGCGCACCGCCCAGCGCTGGCCGGCGGTGGTTTTCATGCGGGCTTGCAGGATGAAGGCGCCGGCGACGAATTTGTCGAGGCCGAAGATCTCGATGTCCTCGCGGATGGCGTCGCGCCATTGCAGTTCGTTGCGCAGGCCTTGGGCGATGTCGCGCAGGATGCCGCTCACCTTGTCCTGGTCCTCGGTGAGGCCGATCGGCACTTCGAGCACCGCGTAGCCGAAATCGCGGGTCATGTTGGTGACGGTGGTCACGGCGCTGAAGGGGATGATGTGGACCGAGCCGTCGAGCGCGCGGAGGCGGATGGTGCGGACGGAGAGCGCCTCGACGGAGCCCGAGAGGCCGCCGAGGGTGACGGCATCGCCGACCTGCATGGTGTTTTCGAGCAGCAGGAACAGGCCGGTGATGACGTCCTGCACCAGTTTCTGCGAGCCGAAGCCGATGGCGATGCCGAGCACGCCGGCGCCGGCCAGCAGGGGGGCGATGTTGACGCCGATCTCGCTCAGCACCATCAGCCCGGCGACCAGGGTGATGGTGACGAAGAGGGTGGTGCGCAGCATCGGCAGCAGGGTGCGCAGCCGGGCGGAGCGGGAGAGCTGGGCCTCGCGGGAGAGCTGGTCGAGATGGCGGCGGATGGCGGCGTTGGCGGATTCCCAGACGATCACCGCGATCAGCAGGGTGGCGCCGATGGTGCCGAGTGCGCCGAGCAGCCTGGCGCCGGGGTGGCCGGTGGCGAACCAGCCGAGCGCGTCGATATGCCAGGCCTCCATGATCGCCACTGCCGCGACGCCCCACACCGCGACATGCACCACGGCGCGGGCGAAGGGGTGATAGACGGAAAGGCGCTGGTCGATGTCGGGGTAGCGGCCGGTGATGTCGGCCGGCATCTTGGTCCAGCGGGCGAGCAAGGCGTGGCCGGCGGTGATCGCCCAGCGGGCGGCGAACAGGATCAGGCCGCTGAGCGCCACCACGCGCAGCAGCCGGGTGAAGCCGTCCGGCACCGCCAGCGCCCAGACCGCCCACAACGCGAGCAGGTAGAAGATCGCCGCGACATGCCAGAACGAGGCGGCGCGATTGCGCAGCATGGCCATGGGGCCCACCGCGTCGGGCTGGGCGCGCACCCAGCCCGAGACCACCGCGCGGTTCTGCAGGATGATGATCGACAGCATCAGGTAGATCACCAGCACGACGATCTTCAGCAGTGCGTCATGCGCGATGCGGTAGAGGCCGAACAGCAGCCCGACCTCGGCGAGCGTGTAGCCGAACACGCCGACGGCGGCGATGCGGCGTGTCCAGCGGAGCGCATAGCTCGCGCTCTCCGGCGGCAGGGCGAACAGGCTCGGCCCGCCCGGCCCGGAGAGGGCGCGCAGCACGCCGGTGATGGCGCGGCAAGTGGCATAGGCATTGGTGAAGCCGAGGATCACCAGCCGCGCGATCGGCTGATGGCCAAGCTCGGTGCCGAGCAGCAAATAGCAGGCGGCGAGGAAGGCCAGCACCGGCAGCAGCAGCAGCACCAGTCGGCCAAGCACCGCGGGGGTGCGCCGCAGCATCGCCCAGGGCAAAGGGGAGGGCGGCGGCAGCAGCTCGGATTGCCCAGCCTCGGCCTCGGCAATGCCGGCGAGCCCGGGATCGGCCGTCTCGCCGGCGCGGCGGGTCAGGGCGGCGAGCGGCCGGGCGAGCAGGCGGCGTGCGGCCCATTGCGCGGCCAACCCGCCGCCGATCACCAGCACCAAGCGCCAGGCGGTTTCGAACAGCTGGTTGCGCGACCAGGGATCGTTCAGCAACTGCTGCACGAAACTCACCAGCAGCGGGAAATCGGTGATGGTGCGCACGGTATGCACGAAATCCGCGCTCAGCTCGTTCAACCGGTGCGACACGTCGACGATGAGCTGGGCGCCGACGCTGTCGGGTGCGAGCTGGATGGCAGCCTCACGCCCGGCATCGGCCGCCGGCGGCGTGGCGGCCGGGGCGGGTGGCGGGGCAGGGGGGGCGGCGGCTGGGATGGTGGGGGTTGGGATGGTGGGGGCCACCTTGGCGAGCGCCTCCAGCACGGTGATGAGCTGGGCGCGCTTCGCCGGGTCCTTCAGCAGCTCCAGCACCTGCTGGCTCTGCGCCGCGGTTGGCCCGGCGGCGGGCGTTGCCGGCGCCTGTGCATGGGCGGGCAGGGCGAGGGCGAGCAGGAGGAACAGCAGGCGGATCATCGGGGATGGGCTCTCATGCGTCTGGTGCTCGGGTTCGGCGGCGGCTTCCCGCGCGTGGCGGGATGCATGGCAGCGGGTTTCGCCTATATTATGGCGCATGAACACGTTCCTCACCGTACTTTTGATCCTCGCGATGCTCGGCACCCTCGGCGTGATGCTGGCCGGCATGATCGGCATGGGCCGCAGCGAGGGGGACCCGATGCGCTCCAACCGCCTCATGCGGTGGCGGGTGATTCTCCAGGCGACGGCTCTGGTGCTGGCGGTGTTGCTGATCAGCATGTTGAAATCATGAGGGGTTTTGGGCCGGGGCAGGGCGGTTTGACATCGGCCACGGGCCGCCACTAAGTTCCGGCCGTTTTTCTTCGCAGGTGCGAAAAGACGGGGGCGCTCAGGCGCGCTGGACCCGTCGGACAGCACCGGGGCATCTTCCAGGAAGCGGCGCGTCACCCCATGAAAATTCTAGTCCCCGTCAAGCGGGTCGTCGATTACAACGTCAAGGTCCGGGTCAAGTCGGACGGCACCGGGGTGGAAACCGCCGGGGTGAAAATGAGCATGAACCCCTTCGACGAAATCGCCGTCGAGGAAGCGGTGCGGCTGAAGGAAAAGGGCGTGGCCACCGAGATCATCGCGGTCTCGCTGGGCGTCGCGGCCTGCGCCGAGACGATCCGCACCGCGCTCGCAATGGGCGCCGATCGCGGCATCCTGGTTGAGAGCGATGCCGATCTGCAGCCGCTCGCGGTGGCCAAGATGCTGAAGGCGATCGCCGAGAAGGAAGGCCCCGGCCTCATCATCCTCGGCAAGCAGGCGATCGACGACGACATGTCGGCGACCGGCCAGATGCTCGCCGCGCTGCTGGGCTGGGCCCAGGGCACGTTTGCCAGCAAAATCACCGTCGAGGGCGACAAGCTGACGGTGACGCGTGAGGTCGATGGCGGTCTCGAGACCGTCTCGCTCAACATGCCGGCGATCGTGACGACCGATCTGCGCCTCAACGAGCCGCGCTATGCCTCACTGCCCAACATCATGAAGGCGCGCAAGAAGCCGATCGAGACCATTAAGCCGGCCGATCTCGGCGTCGATCCGGCGCCGCGCCTCACGGTGGTGAAGGTGGACGAGCCGCCGAAGCGCCAGGCCGGCGTGAAGGTGGGTTCGGTGGCCGAACTCGTGGCCAAGCTCAAGAACGAAGCGAAGGTGATCTGACCATGACGTCCCTGGTTCTCCTCGAACACGAAGCCGGTTCGATCAAGCAGCCCTCGCGCTCCGCCGTGGCCGCCGCCGTGCAGCTCGGTGAAACCCATGTGCTTGTCGCAGGCCTCGGCATCGCCGCCGCCGCCGCTGCCGCCGCCAAGATTCCGGGCGTGGCCAAGGTGCTGGTGGCCGATGCCGCCGAGTACGACCACGCCATGGCCGAGCCGATGGCCGCCCTGCTGATCGCGCTTGCGCCGAACTACTCGCACCTGCTCGCCGCCACCACCGCGGTGGGCAAGAACGTGATGCCCCGCGTCGCCGCCCTGCTCGACAGCCAGCCGATCAGCGACATCGCCGGCGTGGTGGATGCCGATACCTTCGTGCGCCCGATCTACGCGGGCAACGCGCTGGCGACCGTGAAGTCGTCGGATGCGAAGAAGGTGATCACCGTGCGCGCCGCGAGCTTCGACCCCGTGGCCGCCGAGGGCGGTTCGGCCGCCATCGAGGCGATCGCCGCCGTCGGCGCGCCGTCGATCTCCACCTTCATCTCGGCCGAACTCTCCAAGTCCGAGCGCCCCGAACTTACCGCCGCGCGCGTGGTGATTTCGGGTGGCCGTGGCATGCAGAACGGCGACAACTTCAAGCTGCTTGAGCCGATCGCCGACAAGCTCGGCGCCGCCGTCGGTGCCTCGCGCGCCGCGGTGGATGCGGGCTTCGTGCCGAACGACTATCAGGTCGGCCAGACCGGCAAGATCGTCGCCCCCGAGCTCTATGTCGCGGTCGGCATCTCCGGCGCCATCCAGCATCTCGCGGGGATGAAGGACAGCAAGGTGATCGTCGCCATCAACAAGGACGAGGAGGCGCCGATCTTCCAGGTGGCCGATTATGGCCTGGTGGCGGATTTGTTCGTCGCCCTGCCGGAACTCGCCGCCGAGCTGGAGCGCGGCTGAGTGCCGGCAGATACGGGCGTGTCCGTCGCCGACACGCAGCTGACCTCTCCGGCGATCAGCAGTGTCGGCGTCGTGGGGGCGGGCCAGATGGGCAGCGGGATAGCCCATGTCTGCGCGCTCTCCGGCCTGCCGGTGATCCTGCTCGATGTGAAGGCCGATGCGCTTGAAAAGGCGCTCGGCGTGATCGGCCGCAACATGGATCGCCAGGTAGGCCGCAATCTGATCACGCCGATCGAGAAGGCCGAGGCGCTGGGCCGCATCGCCACCGCGACCGACTATGCCGCCTTCGGGGACACCGATCTCGTCATCGAGGCGGCGACCGAGAAGGAAGATGTGAAGCGGGCGATCTACAAGGTGCTGACGCCGCACCTGAAGCCCTCCTGCATGATCGCCTCCAACACCTCCTCGATCTCCATCACCCGGCTCGGTGCCAGCACCGATCGGGCGGAGAAGTTCATCGGCATGCATTTCATGAACCCGGTTCCGGTCATGAAGCTGGTGGAGCTGATCCGCGGCATCGCCACCGATGAGCCGACCTTTCAGGCCACCCAAGCGCTGGCGGCGCGGCTGAACAAGATCACCGCGGTGTCGGAGGATTTCCCGGCCTTCATCGTAAACCGCATCCTGGTGCCGATGATCAACGAGGCGGTCTATACGCTCTACGAAGGCGTGGGCTCGGTCTCGGCGATCGACAGCGCGATGCGGCTCGGGGCCAATCACCCGATGGGGCCGCTGGAGCTGGCGGATTTCATCGGGCTCGATACCTGCCTCTCCATCATGCAGGTGCTGCATGATGGGCTGTCCGACAGCAAGTACCGGCCCTGCCCGCTGCTGGTGAAGTATGTCGAGGCTGGCTGGCTCGGCCGCAAAACCAATCGCGGCTTCTACGACTACACCCAGACCCCGCCGCGCCCGACCCGGTAACCGGTGTGGCGAGCTGGCAAGCCCGCCTTCTCTGCGCCTTCCTGAAACTGACCATGAAGCGGGCCGGATGCAAACCGTTCGACCCGCTGGTGGTGCGAAAGCGGCTGAGCGGCCGGCCCGGTTCCAAATACATTCCGCCGGGCTGGACCGTGACGCCGAACCACCTCGGTGGCGTGCCCTGCGAGGTTGCGGCGCGGCCGGGCGTGCGGAGCGATCTCGCGGTGCTCTATCTGCACGGCGGCGGCTATTTCTTCGGCTCCCCGCTCACCCACCGCCCGCTGGTCCTGGCGATGGCCGATGTGGCTGACGCCCCCGGCTTCGTGCTTGACTACCGGCTCGCGCCCGAGCATCCGTTTCCCGCCGCGCTCGATGATGCGCTGGCCGCCTATCGCGCGCTCTCGGCCAAGCGCTCAGTGCTGATCGCCGGGGATTCCGCGGGGGGTGGGCTGGCTCTGGCGCTCGCCAGCGCCGTGCGTGAGGCGGGCCTGCCGCCGCCGGTTGCCATCGTCGCCTTTTCGCCATGGACCGATCTCGCCAATACCGGCGCCGCGGTGGTGGAGAACGCGCAGCGCTGCGCGATGTTCACCGCCCCCGCCTTGCACCAGGCCGCCGGGCTTTATCTCGCCGGCGCCGATCCGGCCGATCCCCGCGCTTCGCCGCTGCATGCCGATCTCTCGGGCCTGCCGCCGCTGCTGCTGTTCGCCGGCAGCGACGAGATGATGCGCGACGACACCACCCGCCTCGCCGAACGGGCGCGCGCGGCGGGCGTCGATGTGGATATGCATCTGGAGCCGGGGGTGCCGCATGTCTGGCCGATGTTCGCGCGCTATCTGCCGGAAGGGCGTGCGGCGCTCCGCGTGGTCCGTGCGTTCATCCAGCGCGTAGCCCCCTGGCATCCGCGTACGCGCGGGGCGATACTGCGACGATTCATGTAGGGAAGCGACAATGACGGTTCGGCGCATCGGCATCATCATCAACGGCGCCACCGGGCGGATCGGCACCACGCAGCACGTCCGCAACCTCATGGCGATCCGCGCCGATGGCGGGCTCGCGTTGGGCAATGGCGACCGGCTGATGCCGGACCTGCTGCTGGCCGGCCGCGATGCCGGGCGGCTGGAGGCGCTGGCGACCGCCAATGGCGGGCTGCGCTGGACCACCGACCTCGCCGCCGCCCTGGCCGGGCCGGACGAGATTTTCATGGATTGCTCCGCCACTGGCGGCCGGCCGGAGCTGGTGCGCCGGGCGATCGCCGCCGGCAAGCACATCCATGTCGAGAAACCCACCGCTGCCACCGCCGCCGAGGCGATGGAACTCGCCCGCCTCGCCGCTGCTGCAGGGGTGAAGCACGGGGTGATCCAGGACAAGCTGTTCCTGCCCGGCTTCGCCAAGCTGATGTTCCTCAAGAAATCCGGCTTCTTCGGCCGCATCGTCAGCGCCCACATCGACGCCGGCTCATGGATTTTCGACGGCGAATTGCAGACCGGCCAGCGCCCGAGCTGGAACTATCGCAAGGCCGATGGTGGCGGTCTCGCGCTCGATATGATGGCCCATTGGCGCTATATGATCGACCGCCTGGCCGCCCCGGTGGAACGCGTCGCCGCGCAAATCAGCACCGCCCTACCGCGGCGCATCGATGAGGCCGGCCGGGCCTATGACGTTGACGTCGAGGACACCGTGCACGCCCTGCTCACGCTGGAGGGCGGCATCCCCGCCACCATCAGCAACTCCTGGGCCACACGGGTGCGGCGCGACGATACGATGTGCGTGCAGATTGACGGCACGCTCGGTTCGGCCATCGCCGGGCGCAACCGCTGCTTCACCCAATCCGCCGCCAATACGCCGGAGGCTTTCGCCGGCGCCGCCGCAGGGCTCGATCTCTACCGCGACTGGGCGGAAATGCCGGAGACACTGCCGGCGGTGCCGCCCTTCCGCCAGTGCTGGGAGCTGTTCCTCCGCCATGTCGGCGAGGACGCCCCCTATCTGCCGACGCTGGTGGAGGGCGCCAAGGCGGTGCAGCTGGCGGAGCTCGTCTATCGCAGCCACGCGGAGGGGCGCTGGGTCACCGCCGAACGCCTCAGCCTGTAGAATTACAGGAAGGCGTTGATCTCACTGATGAAATCCTCGGTCCGGTCATGGTGCACCCAATGGCCGGCCCGATCGAAGGCGACCACGCGGGCAGTGTTGAAATGCGCCATGCGGCCGTCCTTCTCGGGGTTGGAGGCCCAGCTCTCATTGCCGTAGACCAGCAGCGTGGGGCAGGCGATGCGGCCCCATAGCCGCTCCAAATTCTCGCCGGCCATGCCGCCATCCGGGAAGTTGGAGCGCACATAAGGGTCGAACTTCCAGCTATAGCTGCCATCCTCGTTCTGGTTGGCGCCGTGCACGGTGAGGTGCCGCGCCTGGTCAGGCCGCAGGTGCTTGTTCTCCTCGTGCATCCGCCGATAGGCATCCTCCAGCGTGGGGTAGCGGCGCGGAATGCGGGCGGCGAGGGCGCGGCGCATGTCGATCCATTCGCGCATCCGCTGGTCGTACGGAATGGCCTCCCGCTCCGCCTGCATCTTCGGCGACGGGCCAAGCCCCTCGATGGCGACGAGCTTGCGGACGTTCTCGGGGTAGAGCCCGGTGTAGCGCAGCGCGATATTGCCGCCGAGCGAGTGGGCGACGATGGTCACTGGGGCGAGTTTCTGCTGGTGGATCAGCTGCGCGAGATCGGCCACATAGGCCGCCATCGGGTAATTGCCGTCCGACGCCCATTCACTGTCGCCATGGCCGCGCAGATCGGGCGCGATGATGTGCCAATCCTTGCGCAGTGCGCTCGCCACCCAGTCCCAGTTGCGGCAATGGTCGCGGCCGCCATGCAGCAGCAGGAGCGGGGGGGCATCGCTGTTGCCCCAGTCGACATAATGCAGGCGCAAGCGCTGCGAGAAGAAGCTGTGGGAGGTCGGGCCGGGCATCGGCGGGGTCTGGTCGGTCATATCGGGATTTTACCACTGCAGTGCAGCGAAGGCGACCGGGCGAGCCGCAAGGCGGGGTTGCCGCCAGGGAGAGGCGGGGAGTAGTCTTGCCCGTAATGGTGCGCGCAACCGGCTGGCCGGGCGACGCAAAACCCCTCGGAGGAACACGCCCATGAAACGCCGCACCCTTATCGCTGGCGCCGCCGCCCTTGGCGCCACGCCGCTCGCCGCTCCCCGCGCGCAGAAGCCGGTCACCATCCGGTGGTGGTACCATTTCGACGATCCCAAGGCGACGCCGGACGAACTGGTCGCCACCTTCGAGAAGGCCAATCCCGGCATCAAGATCCAGGCCGAAAACATCCCCTGGGGTGGCGGCGGGGACTATGACACGCGGCTCTATACCTCGCTGATCGCCGGCAACGGGCCGGATACCGGGATGGTTAAGTTCAACAACCTCGCCCGCCTGATGGAGATGGAGGCGCTCAGCCCGCTCGACAAATGGATCGACGGCTGGGCCGCCAAGTCCGACATCTCGGCCGACATGTGGCGCCTGCACGCCGCGCCCGATGGCAAGCGCTACTACATGCCGTTGCAATACGTGGTGCTCTACCTCTACGTCCGGCTCGATCTGTTGCAGAAGGCCGGTGTGAAGCCGCCGACCAATTTCGAGGACTTCCTGACCGCGGCCAAGGCGACCACGGGCGGCGAGCAATGGGGCTTCGGCATGCGCGGCGGCTCCGGCGGGCATGACAGCTGGATGCCCTTCGTGTTCGGCACCGGCGCGCGGCCGGTGAAGGGCGGCTTCGTCTCGCCCCAGGCGCTGGCGCAGAACCGCTACTTCATCGACCTCTACCGCACCCACAAGGTCTGCCCCCCCTCGGCGCCGACCGACGGGTTCCTGCAAATCGTCAACAACCTGAAGGCCTCGCGCACCGCGATGGCGGTGCACCACATCACCACCGCGAACGACATGAACGCCGCTTTCGGCGATTCGATCACCGCGATCCCCGTGCCCCGCGGGCCGGGCAATAACGGCTTCGCCACTTTCGGCGATGGTTCCAACGCCGTGTTCTCCGCCTCCAAGAACCAGGAAGCCGCATGGCGCTGGGTCTCCTGGCTCTCCGAAGCCCCCAACAACGTGCTCTACAACAAGGCCGCGGGGCAGATGACGGTGACCACCTCCGGTGCCGCCAACTGGACTCTGCATCCCCGCCGTTTCGTCGAGGCCACCACGCAGTCCCTCGCCATCGCCAACGTGCTGCCGAGCGTGCCGGCGGCCGCCGATTTCACCCGCACCGCATGGCCGCAGAATACGCAGAAGGCGCTGCTCGGGCAGATCGGGCCGGATGAGATGATGCAGAACTTCGAGAAACTGTTCTTCGGCTAGTGGTCTCCATTCGCCGCTGGGCAACGCCGTGGCTGTTCCTGGCCCCGGCGTTGCTGGTGACCGCGCTCATCGTGCTGCTACCGGTGGCGAACGCCCTCTGGCTTTCGCTGCATGACGTCGTGCTGTTCCGCCCGAAGGTGCGGCCCTTCATCGGGCTCGCCAACTACGTGCGCGCATTGGGCGATCCGGTGTTCTGGGAGAGCCTGCGCCATTCCATCGTCTGGGTGGTCGCGGCGGTGTCGCTGCAATTCGCGGTGGGCTTCGCCGGCGCGCTGTTGCTGAATCGAACATTCGCCTGGCGCGGCATCGCACGCGCGCTGATCGTGGTGCCCTGGGCGCTGCCCTCGGTGATCATCGGGCTGATCTGGACCTGGATGCTCGATTTCAACCTCGGCGTGTTGAACGTGTTGGGCGTGCGGCTCGGGCTGCTCTCAGCCTCGGTGCCGTGGCTGGCGCAGCTCGATACCGCGATGGCCGGCGTGATCCTGGCGATCGTCTGGCAGGGCTTCCCCTTCTTCGCCATCACCCTGCTGGCCGGATTGCAGGCAATCCCCGACGAGCATTACGAGGCGGCCGAGATCGATGGCGCCGGGATGGTGCAGCAGTTCTGGCACATCACCGTGCCGGGGCTGGCCGAGGTGATCGTGACCTCCCTGCTGCTGCGGATGATCTGGGTGGCCAATTCGCTCGACCTCATCCTGGTGATGACCGGCGGCGGGCCCGGAACCGCGACGCAGACCCTGCCGCTGCACGCCTTCCTCACCGCCTGGTCTGGCGGCAATTACGGCCAGGGCTCGGCGCTGGCGGTGATCCTGACGCTGGTGCTGCTCGGCATTGTCGGCATCATGCTGTGGCGGCGGAGAGAGACATGAGACAGCGCAAGGGCCGCCTGCGCCTGTTCGTCGGCACCGAAATCCCGGTCGCTGTCATGGTGGCCTTCGCGCTGCTGCCGTGGCTGTGGATGATGCTCTCCTCCATCCGCCCGGAACGCGAGCTCACCACTTCGCCCATCCTGCTGATGCCGCAGACGCTGACGCTGGTGCACCACATCACCCTGCTGAGCCGCACCAGTTTCGGCCAGAGCCTGCTGGATAGCCTGATCGTGGCCACCGGGGCGGTATCGCTCGGCCTCGCTTTGGCAGTGCCGGCGGCCTACGCCTTCTCGCGGTTCCGCTTCCGGTTTCGCAATTACCTGCGGGCGCAGTTCCTGGTCATCAACATGTTCCCGGTGGTGATGCTGATCCTGCCGCTGTTCATCCTGATGCGCCAGTACGGGCTGCTCGATACGTACTTCGCCCTCATCATCGGCCACGGCACCTTCACTTTGCCGTTCTCGATCTGGCTGCTCACCAGCTACTTCGAGGGCATCCCGCAGGAGCTCGACCAGGCCGCGATGATCGATGGCGCCACCCGCATGCAGGCCCTGATCCGCGTGGTGCTGCCGCTGGCGATACCCGGGGTGGTGGCGGTGGGCATCTATATGTTCATCGCCTCGTGGAACGAATATCTCTTCGCGCTGATGCTGGCGGGCCGCGAGGTGCGCACGGTGACGGTGGCGCTGCAGCTGTTCATCGGCGAAAACCAGATCCAATGGGGGCTGTTGATGGCAGGCGGCACGCTCGTCTCCCTACCCGCGACCTTCCTCTTCCTCTTCGCCCAGAAACGGCTGGTCGGCGGGCTCACCGGCGGCGCGGTCAAAGGATGAATGCCATGTGGAAACGCCCAGCCGTCGGCGTGATCTCGATGTCCTACGCCCGCCCCTTCGGAAAGGAGCACTTCCCGCTCTTCGCCCGCATGAAACAGGCCGGCATGGATTTCGTCGAATTGCTGGTGCCCGAGGACGGCGAGATGGACCCGGCCGAAGCCGGCCGCGCCGCCGCGGATGCCGGATTGTTCGTCGCGCTCGCCGCCCGGGTGAATCTGCAACGCGACCTCGCCTCCGACGATGCGGCCGCCCATGAAGCCGGCGTCGCCTATCTCCACCGCTGCGTCGATATCGCCGTCGCCATGGGCGCCACCATCGTCGGCGGCCCGCTATACGGCACGCCGCTCGTCTTCGCGGGACGGCCGCCCCATCCCATCGCCGAAGACCAGCGCAAAGCCCGCGTCGCCCGCGTGGTCACCGGGCTGCAAACCGCGGGCACCTACGCCGCCGAACATGGGATCACGCTGGCCGTCGAACCGCTCAACCGCTTTGAGACCGATTTCTGCAACACCGCCGCGCAAGCGGTGGACCTCGTCACCATGGTCGATCGCCCCGCCGTCGGCGTGATGCTCGACACCTTCCACATGAACATGGAAGACGACGACCTGCCGCAGGCCATCCGCAACACCGGCCGCCATCTCGTCCACTTCCAGGCCAACGAAAACCACCGCGGCTTCCTCGGCACCGGCCATATCGACTGGCCCGCCATCTGCCGCGCGCTGGCCGACATCAGCTACTCCGGCCCCATCACCCTCGAACCCTTCCGCCGCACCGATATGCGCCTCTCGGTGCCGCTGGCCCAATGGCGGCCGCCGGCGCATGACGAGGACGCCGACCTCGCGCATTCCGCGGCATTGCTGCGAGGGTGCCTGCACGCCGTGCGGGCGTAAGCCCTCTGCCGCTTACAGCGTCTCGAACAGGCCCAGCATCAGCCGCGTCCGCGGAACGAGCGACGAGACGTAGAGTTGTTCGTAGTGCGTATGGCCGCCTTTGCCGTCGACGCCGAGGCCGTCGAGGGTGGGGGCGATGGCGGCGGTGAAGTTGCCGTCGCTGCCGCCGCCGGTGGCGATATCCTTGAGTTCGAAGCCGATGCCGGCGGCGATGGACTTGGCGTGTTCGAACAGGGCGGAGATTTCCGGGCCTTTTTCGTAGCCAGGGCGGTTGAGGCCGCCGGAGATTTCCAGCGTGCAGCCGGGGTCGTAGGGTTTGAGGGCGAGGAAGCGGGCGATGGCCTGCTCGGCGATTTCGGGGTTGGGCACCCGCATGTCGATTTCCGCGCGGGCTTCGTCTGCCACCACGTTGGCCCGCGAGCCGCCGCTGATGACGCCGACGTTCAGGGTGAGGCCGGTTGAGTAGTCGGTCATCGCCTCGATATCGAGGATTTGCCGGGCGAGTTCCTTGATGGCGCTGCGGCCGTCCTGGTGGCGGGCGCCGGAATGGGCGAGTTGGCCGCGCACAATGATGTCGAACCGGGCGACGCCTTTGCGGGCGGTGACGATGCGGCCGCCTTCGCGGGCGGGCTCGGTGACCAGCACGGCCACCGCGCGGCGGGCCTCGCGCTCGATGTGCTCGCGCGAGGTCGGGCTGCCGACTTCTTCCTCGGAGACGAAGAGATGGCGGATCGGCCGGTTCGTGGTGCGGCCACCGCGCACGAGGTGGCGCATGGCGGCGAGCGGTAGATAGGCGCCGCCTTTCATGTCGTAGATGCCAGGCCCGTAGGCGATATCGCCTTCGACGCGGAAGGGCAGTTTCTCATCGATGATGCCGAGGTCATGCACGGTGTCGATATGGCTCAGCACGAGAATGCCAGGCTCGTCATCGCTGCCCCAGGGGGAGGTGATCAGCACATGGTCGCCGAACCCGTCGCGGCCGGGGATGCGCTGCACCTTGGCGCCAATGGCGGCGTAATCGGCGATCACCTTGTCGGCCATGCGGTTGACCGAGGCGGCATCCGTGGTCGGGCTTTCGATTTCCACCCATTCGCGAATGCCAGCGAGGATCTCGGCGCTGTCGAGGGCGGGTTCGTTGGTCTCGGGCATCTTGCTCTCCTGTTCGCCGCGAATCCTAGGCGGCGGGAGCGGCCGCGCCAACCCCGCGGTTGACCGGGCGGGCGATGAAACTTTAAGGTTGAAATATCATCGTCGGGGGAACTGCAATGGCCGAGCGCGAGGACGTCGTGCGCAACGGAATGCCACCGCGATCGGCATGGCCGGAGATGATCTTCACTTTGCCGGAGTTGCAGTATCCCGCGCGGCTGAACGCGGTGGGCGAGTTGCTCGATCGCTGGTTGCCGGCGGGGCATGGCGATGCGCCTTGCGTGATTTTCGCTGGCGGCGAGTGGAGCTACGCCGAATTCGCCGACCGCATCAACCGCATCTGCAATGTGCTGGTCACCAGGTTCGCGGTGCAACATGGCGAGCCAGTGCTGATCCGCGCGCCGAACGGGCCGATGGCTGCGGCCTGCATTCTCGCGGTGATGAAGATCGGCGCCGTCGCGGTGCCGACCATGCCGATGCTGCGCACGCGGGAACTCGTCTACCCCCTCAACAAGGCCCGTGTGCGGCTGGCCCTCTGCGATGCACGGCTGCTTGCCGATCTTGAGGCGGCTCGCACTGAAGCGCCGGATCTCGCGGAGATCGTCGCTTTCAACATCGATGCGCCGGGCAGCCTTGAGGCGCTGATGGCCGAGGCGCCCGATACGTTCCAGGCCGCCGATACCGCGGCCGAGGACGTCGCGATGATCGCCTTCACCTCCGGCACCACCGGTGAGCCCAAGGGCACCATGCACGTCCATCGCGACATGCTGGCGACCTGCGACAGCTATGGGCGGCACGTGCTGAAGCCCGATGCGTCTGACCGCTTCATCGGCTCTCCACCCTTGGCTTTCACCTTCGGCTTCGGCGGCCACATCCTGTTTCCCCTGCGCGTTGGCGCATCGACGATCTTGCTGGAGCGGGCCGGGCCGGATGACCTGATCGACGCCATTCCGCGCTATCGCCCCAGCATCGTCTTCACCGCGCCGACGGCCTATCGCGCCATGCTGGCCAAGCGCGGCGATGCCGATTTCTCCAGCCTGCGCAAATGCGTCTCCGCCGGCGAGCATCTGCCGAAGGCGACCTTCGAGGCGTGGCAAGCGGCAACGGGGATCGCGATGATGGATGGCATCGGCTCTACCGAGATGCTGCACATCTTCATCGGTTCGCCGCCCGAGGAGGCGCGACCCGGCTCCACCGGCCGGGTGGTTCCCGGTTACGCGGCCCGCATCATCGATGCCGAGGGCAACCCCGTGCCGGATGGCACTCCGGGTCGCCTCGCGGTGCGGGGCCCCACCGGCTGCCGCTACATGGCCGACGCGCGGCAAGCGGTCTACGTGCAGAACGGCTGGAACCTCACCGGCGATAGTTTCATGCGGGATGCGGAAGGGTATTTCTGGTACCAGGCCCGCAACGACGACATGATCGTCTCCTCCGGCTACAATATCGCCGGCCCTGAGGTGGAGACGGTGCTGTTGCAACATCCCGCGGTCGCCGAATGCGCGGTCGTCGGATTGCCCGATGCGGCGCGCGGCATGCTGGTCACCGCCGTCGTCGTGCTCGCCCCCGGCTACACCGGCGATGCCGACATGACGGAGGCGCTGCAGGCCCACGTCAAGCAAAGCATCGCCCCCTATAAATACCCGCGCGCCATCGTCTATCGCGACGCTTTGCCGAAAACCCCCACCGGCAAGCTGCAGCGCTTCCTGCTGCGCAAGGAACTTAGCGCACCGGCCTGACCACTTTCGGATTATGCGTCTTCGGCCGCGTCTTCAGCTTCATCTCCTCGATCTCCGCCACCTCCTGCTGCGCGGTGCGGAATAGCTGGGAACGGCCGGGCTCATACTGCGCCGGCGCCTGATGCCCGCGCACCCCGTACTGGGCGGCGGCCTTCAGGGTGAAATAGGGATCGGCCAGATGCGGCCGCCCGAGCGCCACGATATCGGCGCGCCCCGCGGCGAGGATGGTGTTCACCTGGTCAGCACTGGTGATGTTGCCGACGCACATGGTGGCGATCCCCGCCTCGTTGCGGATCTGGTCGCTATAGGGCGTCTGGAACATCCGCCCATAAACCGGCGCTGATTCCGGCGTGGTCTGTCCGGTCGAGACATCCACCAAGTCGCACCCCAACTCGGCGAAGGCACGCGCGATCTCGACCGACTCCGCATCGGTGATCCCGCCCTCCTGCCAGTCGGTCGCGGAAATCCGCACCGACATCGGCTTGGCCTCCGGCCATTCCGCCCGCATGGCGCGGAACACCGCCATCGGGAAGCGCAGCCGGTTCTCCAGGCTGCCGCCGAAGCGATCGCTGCGGCGATTGGTCAGCGGCGAGAGGAAGCTCGCCAGCAGGTAACCGTGGGCGGCGTGCATCTCCAGCATGTCGAACCCGATGCGCGCGGCACGCTGTGTGGCGGCGACGAAATCGGTGGTGATGCGGGCCATGTCGGCTTCCGTCACCTCATGGGGTACCTGGCTTTCGGGGTAGTAGGGGATCGGCGAGGCCGCCATCACCGGCCAGGCGCCCTCGGCGAGTGGACGGTCCATCCCCTCCCACATCAGCTTGGTCGCCCCCTTGCGCCCGGCATGGCCGAGCTGGAGCACGATCTTGGTGCGGCTGGAGCCATGGACGAAATCGACCACCCTTTGCCACGCCGCCTCATGCGCGTCATTCCACAGTCCGGCGCAGCCAGGGGTGATGCGGGCGTCAGGAGAAACGCAGGTCATCTCGGTGAACATCAGCCCGGCGCCGCCGATGGCGCGTGAGCCGTAATGCACGAAATGCCAGTCGCCGATCAGCCCGTCCGCCGCCGAATACATGCACATCGGTGACACCGCGGCGCGGTTCTCCACCACCATGCCGCGCAGCGCGAAGGGCTGGAACATCGGCGGCACCGGCTTATTCAGATTGGCCGGCAGGTTCCGCGCCGCCACCGTCTCGGCGAACATGCGGTCCACCTCGTCGACGAAGCCGGGGGCGCGGCGGTTGAGGTTGTCGTAGGTGATGGATTTCGAGCGCGTCATCAGCCCGAAGGCGAATTGGCGGGGGTCCATCTCCCAGAACCGCTCGACATGTTCGAACCACACCAGCGAAACCTCGGCGGCGTGCTGGATGCGCTCCACGTCGTCCTTGCGGGTGGCGTCGAAATGGGCGAGCGCGGCGGGCACGCTGTCGGTGGCGCGGAAGGATTCGAACAGCGCGATGGCATCCTCCATCGCCAGCTTGGTGCCCGAGCCGATCGAGAAATGCGCGGTGGATTTGGCATCCCCCAGCAGCACCACGTTGTCCATCGTCGCGCGCTTGTTGCGCACCGCGGGGAAGCGCCGCCACATCGAACGGTTGGTGATGAGCGAGTGGCCGGCGAGGTCCTCGGCGAAAACGCCCTCGAGGAAACGCGCCGATTCCTCCTCGCTCAGCGCCCCGAGCCCGCTCTTCTCGAAGCAATCGGCGGAGGTTTCCAGGATCCAGGTCGAGCGGCCCGGCTCATACTGGTAGGCGTGGGCGATGAACACGCCATGCTCGGTTTCGCGGAAGGAGAAGGTGAAGGCGTCGAGCGGGCGGGTCGAGCCCATCCAGGTGAAGCGGTTGGGCCGCAGGTCGATCGAGGTGCCGAAATGCGCGCGGTTGCCCTCGCGCACGAAGGAGTTGATGCCGTCGCAGGCGACGATGAGGTCGGCGTCCTCGAATTCGTCGAGGCTCTTGATGTCGGACTGGAAATGCAGCTGCACGCCGAGCGCGGCGGCGCGATCCTGCAGCAACATCAGCAGTGTGCGGCGCGAGCAGCCGCAGAACCCGTTGCCGCCGATGCGGTGGGTGGTGCCTTTGAAGCGGATCTCGATATCGTCCCAATAGGCGAAATTCTCGGTGATTTTGCGGTAGCTCTCGCGGTCGTATTTCTCGAACGTGTCGAGCGTCGCGTCCGAGAACACCACGCCGAAGCCGAACGTGTCGTCCGGGCGATTGCGCTCCCACACCTCGATGTCGCAGTCCGGGCGCGCGTTCTTCATCAGGATCGCGAAATATAGCCCGGCCGGGCCGCCGCCGAGAATCTTGATCCGCATGCGCGCCGCTCCTGTGGACATCGACGCTGATTCTTTAAGCTTGAAAGAAAGCCGCCGCAATGGTGGGATGACGTGGCATCGGGCGAAACGGCAGGAGTTTACATGGAGCCATCTGGCCGTCACGCGCTGGTCACCGGCGGGGCACGCGGCATCGGCGCGGCGATCGCCCGGCGCCTCGGCGAGGCCGGCGCGCGGGTGACCATCGCCGGGCGTGACGAGGCGGCGCTCAAGGCCGCGGTGGAAAAAGGCGTGGCCGATCGCTTCGCGGTGATGGATATCACCGACGAAACCTCCGTCACCCTCGGCCTCGCCGATGCCGAAGCGGCGGGCGGCGATATCGACATCCTCGTCAACAACGCCGGCGCGGTGGAAACCGCCCCCTTCGCCAAACTCGGCCGCCCGATGTGGGATCGCATGCTCGCGACCAACCTCACCTCGGTCTACACCCTCATGCAGATGATCCTCCCGGGGATGACGTCGCGCGGCTACGGCCGCATCGTCAACATCGCCTCCACCGCCGGGCTGCACGGCTACCCCTATGTCGCGGCCTACGTCGCGGCCAAGCACGGCGTGATCGGCCTCACCCGGGCGGTGTCGCTGGAGGTCGCGCGCAGCGGCGTCACGGTGAATGCGATCTGCCCCGGCTATGCCGATACCGAATTGCTGCGCGCCAGCATCGCCGGCATCGTCACCCGCACCGGCAAGTCGGAATCCGAGGTGCTCTCCCGTTTCACCGCCGCCAACCCGCAGGGGCGGCTTGTGCTCCCCGGCGAGGTCGCGGCCGCCGTTCTCTATCTCTGCGGCGCGGGCTCGGACGCGATCACCGGCATCTCGCTCCCCATCGCCGGCGGCGAGGTGATGTAGGGTGATCGACGCCGAGACCCGCCTCGATGAACATCCTGATGACCACAAGGACGAAACCCGGCTTTGGCTGCGGCTGCTCACCTGCGCCACGATGATCGAGAGCGAAATCCGCTCCCGCCTCCGCCGCGATTTCGGCGTCACGCTCCCGCGCTTCGATCTCATGGCCCAGCTCGAAAAAGCCCCGGATGGATTGACCCTCGGCGCCCTCTCGCGCCGCATGATGGTCTCCAACGGCAATGTCACCGGCCTCGTCCAGAGCCTGTTGCGTGACGGCATGGTGGAGCGGATCGCCCAGCCCACCGATCGGCGCACCACCTCCGTCCGCCTCACCGAAGCGGGCCACGCCAGTTTCGCCGCCATGGCCGCGGCCCATGGCGCATGGCTCGGCGCCATGTTCGCCCGCGTCCCCGCGCCCGACCGCGCCGCCCTGATGGCCACCCTAGCCGCGCTGAAAACCTCCGTGCGCGCCGATGTGAAGGAACCCTGATGCTCGACGTTCTCCACCCCGCCTCCTGGCCGCGCCCCAAGGGCTATTCCAGCGCGATGATGGGCACCGGCACCTTCGTGCTCCTCAGCGGCCAGGTCGGCTGGGACGAGCAGGGCGTCTTCGCCGAGGGCATGGTGCCGCAGATCGCCCAGGCGCTGCGCAACATCGTCGCCATCCTCGCCGAGGCCAAAGCGGGCCCCGACAGCATCGCCCGTCTCGTCTGGTACGTGACGGACATGGAAGCCTACCGGGAAGCCGGCCCGGCGTTGGGCGCGGCATGGCGCGAGATCATGGGCCGCACCTACCCGGCCATGGCGGTGATCGGCGTCTCCTCCCTGGTCGAGCGCGAGGCCCTGGTGGAGATCGAGGCGGTGGCGATACTTCCTCAGGCCTAGCCCCCCGCTTTCAGGGTGGCCTCCGCCGCCTTCGCCCAGCGCTGCTGATTGGCCTTCTGCTGCTCCGTCGCCTTGCCCTCCTCGGCGATCTTCCGCCCCAGCGCGACAAACGTCGGAATATCCGCATCCGCCAGCGGCGCCATCGCCCGCTTGCGCGCCATTGCGGCGGCGACATGTGGCGCCAGCTCCTCGGCTTTCGCCTGCTGCCGCGCCGCCTCCCGCGCATGGAACTCCGGCATCACCTTGGCCGCGAACAACTCCATCGCCTCGCAGATATGGGCATGGCGGTTCTTCCCGGCCTGCTGGATGAACGTCACCTGGTCCACCCCCGCCGCCTCGAAGCCCCGCAGATGCGCCCGCAACTGATCCGGCGTGCCGATCCCGCGATCTGCCCCCGCCGGCGGCAGCGAGCCCCGCACCCGCTCGAAATTCGCCCAGATATCCGTCCGTCCCGGCTTATGCTCGCCGAAGATATAGTGATGCGCCAGCGCATAGCCGAAGAACTGGAACCCATCCTCGCCCCGCCGCCTGGCCTCCGCCTCGTCCTCATGGCAGGAAAACCCGGTGACCATCGCGACATTCGGGTTCACCGCATGCCCGATCGGCACACACTCCTCCTTGAAGATGCGATAGTAATCATCCACCCACAGCTTGGCCTCCTCGGGGCTGACGAAGGCGAACGTCAGCGCGCCAATGCCGAGCCGCGCCGCCATCTTGATCGTCTCGCGGTTGGAGCACGCCACCCACACCGGCGGATGCGGCTTCTGCGCCGGCTTCGGCACCACGTTGCGCGTGGGCATGGAGAAATACGTGCCGGCGAAACCCGGATAGGGGTTCATCACCATCATGTTGAGCACCTGCTCAACCGTCTCGGTCCACATCGCCCGCTTCTCATCGAACGGCACGCCGAACCCGCCCAACTCCATCAGCGCCGCACTCTCCCCGGTGCCGAACTCCACCCGACCGTTGGAAACCAGATCGAGCGCCGCGATCCGCTCGGCGATGCGGGCAGGATGATTGTAGTTCGGCGGCATCAGCACGATGCCATGGCCGAGCCGGATGCGCTTGGTGCGCTGCGAACAGGCGGCGAGGAACACCTCGGGCGCTGAGGAATGCGAGTATTCCTCAAGGAAATGGTGCTCGACCTCCCAGGCATAGTCGATGCCCAACCGGTCCGCGAGTTCCACCTGGTCCAGCGCCTCCTGATAGATGCGCTGCTCGTCGCCCTCGCCCCATGGGCGCGGAAGCTGATGCTCGTAGAAAATCCCGAATTTCATGGCCTGCCTCCCCGGCATTTTCCGGGAGCCTGCCGGGAAGCTGCCCCGAGGTCCATCCCCGCCGCCGCGAGGGCCTGCTCCATCTCCTGCCGCCCCGCCGTGTCCACGCGCGACTTTCGGGTGATCAGGCCGTGGATATAGCGGCCGGCCGCGGTCAACCCGGCGAGCCACTCGACCTCGCTGAGGTCGGCGCGCGCCTTGTCGTAATCGCCGAGTTGCAGCCAGGCGACTGCGCGATTGAACCAGGCGCTGGCATAGCGCGGGTTGGCCGCCAGCGCGGCCTCGAAATCCGCATCGGCCAGCGCGAATTGCTGCCGGCGGAAGAAGGCTTCACCTCGGTGCTGATGGGTGGTGGCGGTATCGGCCCCCCCGAGCCTTCCGGGCCGCAGCAAGGCCGTGCCGGCTGCGATCGCCGCGTCGGGATTGCCCGCGACCGAACACGCCACCAACTGCGCCGCCACGTCTTCCTTGGCGGCACAGCCCAGCACCAGCAAACACATGAGCAGCCCAGACCGCATCTGCCGATCTACCCGAACGATACGGGAGTGCCAGCGCGATGCAGTAACGAGTCAAACCGTCTGGCAGTCTGCCCCGTCGAGAAACCTCTCGGCCTCGTGCACGCATTCCCGCTTCCGCGCCTCGCTCCAGCCCGCCAGCGTGCGGTAGGGCATGGCCATGCGAGGGTTGCCGGCGAGGTGGTCCGCATTGCGGATCAGGAAGGCCCAGTAGAGATAGTTGAACGGGCAGGCGCCGGGCCCGGATTTCCGCGCCACGTCATAGGCACAGCCACCGCAGAAATCCGACATGCGGTTGATATAGGCGCCGGACGCCGCGTAGGGCTTGGAGGCCATGCGCCCACCATCGGCGAACACCGCCATGCCCAGCGTGTTCGGCATCTCCACCCATTCCAGTGCGTCCGCGTAAACGGCGAGGTACCAGCGCTCGATCTCCCGCGGCGCCACCCCCGCCAACAGGGCGAAATTTCCGGTGAGCATCAGGCGCTGGATGTGGTGGGAATAGGCGTGCTCGCGCGTGTCCCCGATCGCCGCGCGCAGGCAGCGCATCCGGGTCTCGCCGGTCCAGTAGAACTCCGGCAGCGGCCGATCGGCGCCGAGCGCATTGGCCTCGGCATAGCCCGGCATCAGCGTCCAGTAGACGCCGCGGACATATTCGCGCCAGCCGAGAATCTGCCGGATGAACCCCTCCACCGCGTTGAGCGGCGCCCGTCCATCGCGATAGGCGGCCTCGGCGGCGGCGCAAACCTCGCGCGGGGCGAGCAGGCCAAGGTTGAGCGCGGGGGCCAGCAGGGAGTGGTAGAGGAAGGGCGCGCCCGCCTGCATCGCGTCTTGATAGTCGCCGAAGCGGGGCAAACCATGCACGATGAAGTCACCGAGCGCGGCCAGCGCATCCGCCCGGGTCACCGGCCAGCCGAAGCCATCGAGCGTGCCGAAATGCTCGCCGAAGCGCGCGGCCACCAGCGCCATCACCTCGCGCGTCACGGCATCGGGCGGGAAGCGGCGGCGGGCGGGCAGGGGATGGCCGGCGGGCAGGCGCTTGCGGTTCTCGGCGTCGTAATTCCATTCCCCACCGGCGGGCGCCTCGCCCTTCATCAGCACGCCATGCTCGCGCCGCATCTCCCGATAGAAATACTCCATCCGCCAACCCTTCCGCCCCCTGGTCCAGGCGGCGAAGCGCGGCTTGCTCGCGAAGAACCGCGTGTCGGCGCGGATCTCGACCGGCAGGCCGAAGCGCGCGGCCCAACTTTCCGCCATCGCCTGCACCCGCCACTCCCCGGGCTCGGTGAGCACGATGTGCCGCGCGCCATGGCGGGCGATGGCGCGTTCCACCTCGCCGGTGAAGCTGCCGGTATTGGCGGGGTCATCGAGGCGCACGTAGTCCACCGTGATGCCGCGGCCACGCAGTTCATAGGCGAAGTGCCGCATGGCGCTGAGAAACAGCACGATTTTCTGCTGATGGTGCGGCACATGGCCGCACTCCTCCATCGCCTCCACCATCAACACCACGTCGCCAGCTGGGTCGATGCCATCGAGCGCGGCGATATCGGGCGTGAGCTGATCGCCCAGCACCAGACGCAGCGTCGTCATCGCGCGGCTTTCGCGGTGCGGCAGCGATCGGAGCAATATTTCACCGCATCCCAATCCCTCGCCCATTTGCGCCGCCACGCGAAGGGGCGGTTGCAGGCGAGGCAGATCTTGGTGGGCAATTCGGCTTTGCGGCGCATTCTGGGCATCACGCCCAGATGGCGGGAGGGCAGGGGGTTTCAAGCCGCGGTTGGCGCGGGTGAGGGCCGCCTTTATGGTCCGCGGGCGACGGCGGAGGCAGGCATGGCGGCGAGCGGCAACTGGGTGGCGCTGGCGATGCTCGGGCTCGGCACCTTCGCCATCGGCACCGACAGCCATTTCGTGATCGGCATCCTCGATCTCGTCGCCCGCGACCTCGGCGTGAGCGGCCCCCAGGCGGGCCAGCTGGTAACGCTGTTTTCCCTCACCTACGCTATCAGCGCCCCCATCTTCGGCTGGCTGCTCGGCGGGTTTGACCGGCGGGTGGCGCTTCTGCTCGCTGCCCTGCTGTTCATCGCCGGCAACGCGATCTGCGGCATCGCCGTGTCCTTTCCGGTGATGGCAGCGGGGCGCGTCCTGGCGGCCTGTGGGGCGGGGATGTATGTGCCGCTCGCCTTCGCGGTGGCGAGCGACCTCGCCGGGCCGGCGCGGCGCGGGGTGGCGCTGTCGATTATTGTCGGCGGCATGACGCTGGCGACCGCGCTCGGCGTGCCCGCCGGAACCTTCGCGGCGCGCTTCGTCGATTGGCAGGTGCTGTTCTTCGCCATCGCCGGGATCGGCGCCGTCATGCTGGTGTTGCTGGCGGCCTTCCTGCCACCGCTATCACCCCCACCGGCGGCCACGCTGCGGGAGCGGCTGCTGCCCGCCGGCAATCCCCGCGTGCTGGCCGCGCTTCTGATGACCTTCCTCGTCGTGCTCTCGGAATTCACCCTCTACGCCTATATCGGCATCGTCTTCGCCGGCCCTTTGGCGCTGGTGCTGCCGGCGGTGCTGCTGGGCTTCGGCATCGGCAGTTTCCTCGGCAATCTCATGGTCGGCTTCGCCACCGACCGCTTCGGCCCGCGCCGCATCCTGCTCGGCGCGGTGACCGTGCAGACCCTGCTGCTACCGGCGATCGTGCTGGTGCGCGACGTGCCCCTCCTGCCCGTGGCGATTGCCTTCGCCTGGGGCGTGGTGAGCTATATGTATCTGGTGCCGATCCAACATCGGCTTGTCGACCTGTCGCGCGAGGCCGGGCCGATGACGCTCTCGCTCAATTCCTCCGCGATCTATCTTGGCATCGCCGGCGGCGGCGCGCTGGGCGGCGGCATTCTCGCCTTCGCCGGGCCGGATGGCCTAGCGGCCGGTGCGGCCGGGCTCGGCGCGATGGCGGTGACCATCATCCTGCGCCGGTTTTGAGCCCGGCTGGACGCCGCCCGGCGCAGCCGCCTATGGTTCCACCTCGTCAAGGAGGCCATGCCATGCTCGTATCCCGCCGACGTGAATTCCTGTTCGGAGTGTCTGCCATGGGCGCCATCGCCGCCACCGGCGCGCGCGCTGCCGCCGCCATCAAGCCGGGTTCGACCGACGCCTTCATCGTGATCGACGTGCAGAACTGCTTCGTCCCCGGCGGCAGCCTCGCCGTGGGCAAGGGCGACGAGGTGGTGCCGATCATCAACAAGCTCGCCCGCGCCTTCGCCAATGTGGTGGCGACGCAGGATTGGCACACGCCGGGCCACGCCTCCTTCGCCTCCGCCCACGCAGGGAAGAAGCCGTTCGACAGCGTGAAGATGCCCTATGGGAACCAGGTGCTGTGGCCGGACCATTGCGTGCAGGGCACGCCGGGGGCGGAACTGGTGAAGGAGCTGTCGCTGCCGCATGCCGAACTGATCCTGCGCAAGGGCTACCGCCCGGCGGTGGACAGCTATTCCGCCTTCAACGAGGCCGACGGCACACCGACCGGGCTCTCCGCCTATCTGCGCGAGCGGAAAATCAAGCGGGTGTTCCTCGCCGGGCTCGCCACCGATTTCTGCGTCGCCTGGTCGGCGGTGGATGCGCGCAAGAATGGCTTCGCGGCCGCGGTGATCGAGGATGCCTGCCGCGGCATCGATGCCAATGGCTCGCTGGCCGCCGCCTGGGCCAGCATGAAGAAGGCGGGCGTGCAACGCATCCAATCGGCCGATATCGCCATGCCCGCCTGACCTCGGCGGCGGAGGGAACCAAGAAGAATGAGCGAACGAACGCTGCGCGGGAAAACCGCGATCGCCGGCATCGGCGAGACCACCTATTACCGCCATGGCAAGTCGCCGGACAGCGAGTTCAAGCTGGCGCTGGAAGCCATCGTGCGCGCCTGCGAGGACGCCGGCATCAGCCCGCGAGACGTCGATGGCTTCGCCTCCTACGGCAATGACCGTTCGGATGCCGGGCGGCTGGCGGCGGCCTTGGGCATCAAGGAACTGCGCTTCTCCAACATGTTCTGGGGCGGCGGTGGCGGCGGGGTATGCGGCGCGGTGGGCAATGCGGCCGCCGCGGTGGTGACGGGGATGGCGGATTGCGTGATCGCCTTCCGCTCCCTCGCCCAGGGCCAGTTCGCCCGCTACGGCCGCAGCGGCGGGGCGCCGATCGCGGCGGGGGATGACGCCTTCCTGTTCCCCTACGGCCTGATGTCCCCCGCGCAGCGCTTCGCCATGAAGGTGACGCGCTTCATGCACGATCACGGCATCCGCCAGGAGGCACTGCGGGCGATCTCGCTCGCCTGCTACCACCACGCGCAGAACAACCCCAACGCGGTGATGCGCGGCCGGCCGCTCGATGCCGCGATGTACGATGCCTCGCGCTGGATCATCGAGCCGCATTTCCACCTCTATGACTGCTGCCAGGAAAACGACGGCGCGGCCGCCGTGCTGGTGGTGCCGGCGGAGCGGGCGCGGGATTTGCGCAACACCCCGGCCTATCTGCTCGCCTGCGGCCAGGGCAGCGACCATCGCAGCGCGGCGCCGGTGCACAACATGCCGGATTACCCGGGCTCCCACTTCAAGAGCCTGGCGCCTCGCATGTACGAAATGGCCAAGCTCGGCCCGGCGGACATGGGCATCGTGCAGTGCTACGAGAATTTCACCGGCGGCGTGCTGATGAGCCTGGTGGAGCACGGGCTGGTGCCGGCCGATCAGGCCAATGAAATGCTGACGGCGGAGAACCTCATGGTGGAAGGCGGCGCCATGCCGCTCAACACCTCCGGCGGCAATCTCGCGGAATGCTACATGCACGGGCTCGAAATGGTGATCGAGGCGGTGCGCCAGATCCGCGGCACCGCGATCAACCAGGTGAAGCGCAACGACGCCGCCATCGTCATCGGCGGGCCGATGGTCACCCCGGTGAGCTCCCTCATTCTCGGTTCGGAGGCCACGCTGTGAGCACCTATCTCCCCGCCGGGCTGCCGGCCCCCACCACCGCGCCCGATGGCCTTGCCGATCCCTATTGGCAGGGCACCCGCGAAGGCAAGCTGCGCATCCAGAAATGCCGCGGCTGCGGCGCCTGGCAATGGGGGCCGGAATGGATCTGCCATAGCTGCAACAGCTTCGACCTCGGCTGGGAGGAGATCCAGGGCCGCGGCCGCATCTACAGCTATCAGCGCCCGCACCACCCCGTGCATCCATCGCTAACCGGCCATGGCCCATACATCATCGTGCTGGTGGAGCTACCGGACTATGGTGGGGTGCGCATGGTCGGCAATCTGCTGGGCGACCCCCATCAGGCCGTCGAGATCGGCGCTGCAGTGGAGGCGGTGTTCGAGCCGCATGACCAGGCGAACCCACCCTACACGCTGGTGCAGTGGCGCGTGGCGGGGTGAGGCGAGGGGGCGGCCTACAAATAGGGCCGCGCTCCGGCATCGGGGTCCGGCTTGACCGGTCCGCCGGCGCGTCGCGCCGCCACGGCGGGTGAGGTAACGAAATTCCCGCTCGGCGTGAAAGCCCGCGCCCGGGCTTTCGTGACGTCGAACGGGAAATGCCGCCACGGCTCATGCGCGCAGCCCAGCGCGTCCGGCTTGATCGGGATCGGGGATTGCGGCCGGAAGGCGACGCCGATGCTGGCAAACTGCTCCTTCATCCACAGGAACGCGATGTCGGACAGCTCCGACTCATGGTTGGTGATCGGATAGCCGCCGCCGACATCGGCATGCGCCCCGGGGAACAGGCATTGGGTGATCCGCGGGTCGTCAAACCAGAATGTCGGCTCGAAATCGGGGCGCTTCTCATCGAGCGCCAGGGCGTGGAACCCAAGATCGACCTTCGGGCTCAGCTTGGTGTCGGCGAAGCGGAACATGTCGATCCGCTCGCCCCCGGCATAGGCGGGGATGCCGAGCGAGCCGACCGTGTCCCAGACGCCGATGGCGGCAATCCGCACGTCCGCCAGCAGGGCCGCCGGCGGGGCCGATGAGAAGAACACCGGCAGATCCAGCACCGCCTCCTGGAGGCGGGCCAACCACGGCTTCCCGCCCCCCTGTTCCTGCCGCCACGCGTTCCACACGGCGGCGCCGAGGCGGTAGGCCGTTTCGCGATCGTCGAGCGGCAGCTTGCTGGCATCCAGCAGGCCCTTGGCGCAGATCAATCCGCCGAGCGCGCGGGCGGTATACGCGCCGCGGCTGAAGCCGGTGATGAAGATCCGATCGCCCGGCTCATAATTGCGCGAAATGAACGTATAGCCGCGGATGATCCGCGCGACGATGCCGGCCCCGAACGTCCCGCCGAGCATTTTCACCAGCGGATTATTGGAATCTCCAACCCCGTGCAGATACTTGGCGACCTGGCTCGGCGCCTCATGCGGCCCGTCCCGGCGTTCTTGCTCATTGGCATGCAGCAGGGCGGCCTGGTCGTCTTCACCGGCGAGGTTGACGTAGAGGCGGTAGACGTTGGTCGGCGTGGCCGGCGCGGCGGAATCCGTGTCCTGGCCCGGTCCGTTCCACGTCCCGTCGGCACAAAAAATGATGTTCTTCATCGCGCGATCCCCGGACGCCTAATATTCCGGAGGGATAATTTCTTCGCGCCGCGCCATTGTCAACGGCACTCAGCCCTCGCCCACCACGTCGGGAAGTTCCGCCCCCGTCAGCGCTTCCTCAGCCAGCAGCCGCGTGGCACCGGCATCGAGCGCCACGCGATTCTTCTCCAGCAGCGCGATCGCCCGCGCGAGCGCCTCGCGCAGCAGGGTGCGCACGGCGTCGTCGATTTCACGGGCGGTCTGTTCGCTGTAGCGGCGGGGCTGCCAGAATGCGCCCTGCTCGCCAAGGAAGCGGCCCTGCTCGGTGTCCCAGGCGACCGGGCCGAGGCCGTCATTCATGCCGAAGCGCATCACCATGCCACGCGCAATGTCGGTGGCCTTGGCAAGATCGTCCGCGGCACCAGTGGAGACATCCGGCCCGATCAGCGTCTCCGCCGCGCGGCCCCCCATCAGCACGGCGAGGCGGGTGCGCAGTTCCTCCTGGCCCATCAGGAACCGGTCTTCCATCGGATGCTGCATGGTGTAGCCCAGGGCCGCGATGCCGCGCGGGATGATCGAGACCTTCTGCACCGGGTCCGCCAGCGGCAGCGCCTTGGCGACCAGCGCATGGCCCATCTCGTGATAGGCGACGATGCGCCGCTCCCGCGGGATCAGCACGCGCGAGCGCTTCTCGAGCCCCGCGACAATCCGCTCCACCGATTCGGCGAAATCCTCCATCGCGATGCTATCGGCCTTGCGGCGCGTGGCACGCACCGCGGCCTCATTGGCGAGATTGGCGAGATCCGCCCCGGTGAAGCCCGGGGTGAGGCCGGCGATGGCCTCAAGGTCCACATCCGGCGCCAGCGGCATCTTCTTCAGATGCACCTTGAGGATCTGCACCCGCCCCTGCTTCTCCGGCCGGTCCACCAGCACCTGGCGATCGAAGCGCCCGGCACGGAGCAGCGCGGGGTCGAGAATTTCCGGCCGGTTGGTGGCCGCGAGAATGACCACGGCGACCGACCGGTCGAACCCGTCCATCTCCGCCAGCAACTGGTTGAGCGTCTGCTCCTTTTCGTCCTGGCCGCCGGCCGGGGAGACGCCGCGGGCGCGGCCGAGCGCGTCCAACTCATCGATGAAGATGATGCAGGGCGCCTTGGCGCGGGCCTGCTCGAACAGATCGCGCACCCGGGCCGCGCCGACGCCGACGAACATCTCGACGAATTCCGCGCCGTTGGTGGAGAAGAACGGCACCCCGGCCTCACCGGCCACCGCGCGGGCCAGCAGCGTCTTGCCGGTCCCGGGCGGGCCGACCAGCATGATGCCGCGCGGGATATGCGCCCCGAGCCGGTTGAATTCCTCGGGTTTCTTGAGGAAATCGACGATCTCGTGCAGCTCTTCCTTGGCTTCGTCGACACCGGCGACGTCATCGAAGCTCACCTTGATATCGGTCTCGGCCACCAGCTTGGCCTTGCTTTGCCCAACCGACAGCAGCCCCCCGGCGCCGAACATGCCGCCGCCCTTGCCGCCGCCCATCAACCGGGAGGCGGCAATCCAGACGCCGACAAACAACAGCGGCGGCAGCACCCATCCCAACAAAGTCGCGAAACCGCTGCTCGCCGGCGCCCCGCTGAACTCCACGCCTTTGGCCGCGAGTTCGGCCGCGATATCCTTCGGCACCGCGTTGGTGACGAAGGAGGTCGCGCCATTGGCCTGCTTCTCCTTGAAATCGCCCCTGATCTGCTTGCCCGACACCACCGCCTTGGCGATCTGGCCGGATTCGAGCAGTTGCTGGAAGCGGCTATAGGGGATCGGCTCGCTGCCGCCGTATTGGCCGACCAGGCTGAGGATCAGGAACCCGAGCGCGATCGCCCAGGAAATCTGCATCAGCGGCAGCTTGCCCATCAATGCGCCATGAGTACGGGAAGATCCGCCCCATTCAGCACACGCTGGGTGAAGCCGCCGAACACCACCTCGCGCAGCCGGCTGTGGCTATAGCCGCCCATCACCAGCAGCGTGGCGCCGGCCGCCTTGGCGCCATCGAGCAGGATCTCGACCGGGGCGCGCCCATCACGCGCCAGCACCTGCACGCTGGTGGCCGGATTATGCCAGCGCAGCGCACGCTGCAGCCGGGCGCCGCTTTCATCGTCGTCCGCGCCCTCGCCGACCGTCATGATCACCACCTTGCCGGCATGGTCGATCAGCGGCATGGCGGCACCGACCGCGCGGGCCGCCTCGGGTGTGTCCTTCCAGGCGATCACCACGGTATCGAGCAGGGCGGCGGGCGGCACTTCGGGGGCAATCAGCAGCGGCTTGCCGGTATCCATCAGTGCGGCCTCCAGCACATCGAGCGCGACATCCTCGCCCTCGCGCTTGCGGCCGACCACCACGAGATCGGCGAAGGGGCCATATTCCGCGACCCAGCTGCCCTCATTACCGGTCTCCACCACCATGTCGGCACAGAGCCCGGCACCCGGGGCGCCGCCGCCGGTGGGCAGGCCGGAGGCCGTGCAGAACTGGGTAAAATTAGCCCAGGCCTTCTGCTCCTGCCCGGCAGCATCGGTTTCCAGCTTGTCCACCACGCTCTGGATTGCACCGCCACCGCCCACTCCACCGGCCGACATCGCCACCACCATTTCCGTGACATCGAGCCGCGCATGGAGGAATTCGATGTGGGCGCCGAAAGGTTTGGCGGCCAGAAGTGCGGTCTGGAACACGGCGTGGTCGGTATCGAAGCCGGTGGCCGGAACAAGTACGTGCTTATACATCTGCGTTCTCCTTTGGTGCCGACCATAGCCGTCCTTCACAGAGGACTTGGTGATCTGGATCAATGCGAACAAGCGTGGCAGCGGGTCTATTCGCCGGCAACCGCCATCATTGGGAGTTCCGCCATGAACGCCGCCGATATCTTGACCGCCGATGTCATCACCGTCCGCGAGGACACGCCGATCCAGCAAATCGTCACCACCCTGCTCGCGCGCCGCATCAGCGGCGTGCCGGTGGTCAACGCCGAGGGCGCGGTGGTCGGGCTGGTCAGCGAGGGCGACCTGCTGCGCCGCGCCGAACTTGGCACCCAGAAGCGCCGCGGCTCCTGGCTCACCTTCTTCACCGGCACCGCCACGCTCGCCACCGACTATGTGCGCTCCCACGGCGAGACGGCGCGCGACATCATGACCCGCACGGTGGTGTGGGTGTCGCCCGGCACCAGCGTGTCGGACATCGCCGACCTCATGGAGGAGCGGCGGGTGAAGCGGGTGCCGGTGATCGATGATGGTAAACTCGTCGGCATCGTCAGCCGCTCCAACCTGCTGCGCGCCCTGGCCTCGACGCCCTCCGCGCCCGGCGGCGAAAGCCAGGTGAGCGACGAGGACATTCGCACCGCCCTCTTCGCCGAACTCTCCAACCAGGCCTGGAGCAAACGCAGCGACAACTCCGTCGTGGTGAGCGACGCCGTGGTGCATCTCTGGGGCCTGGTGACCACGCGCGAGGAGCAACGCGCCCTCGAACTCGCCGCCAAGGGCGTCGCCGGCGTGCGCGCGGTGGAAAGCCACATGATCATCCTCTCCGAGGAGCCCTATCCGCTGTTCCCCAACTCGATGGTGACCTGACCACGCCCGATCGGGCGCGCCGAAGCACGGCCGGAAGAACCCTTCCGCCGCTGTCCAAACGTCGCAGAAAGCCCTCGCCCCCCACGGGGGGGAGAGGGTTGGGTGAGGGGGGCAGCCGCGCACCAAAACGCCAAGCCGCCATCCCCCCACCAAGCCACTACATCGGCCGAACCCGCCGGAATCGGCGGCCGCCAACGCGAATGCGCCCATCCGCCGCACCCGCCTCGGCCAAAGCACCCGCCGCACCAACGCCCGCCGCCCGGCATCGCCGGCCACGCGCGCCACCTCCGCCGCCTTCCCGGCCATCCCAGGGTCCGCCCAGCCATCAGGGTCCGCCAGCATCCGCCGATACCGCTCCGCCCTGGCCAATTCCCGCTCCAGCCGCGCCCGGTGCCGATGCCCGGCGCCCATCCGCGCCAATTGCGCCCGCAGCCCCAATATCCGCGCCCCCACACCCCTGACGCACCCCAGAATCAGGATCAGGCGCAGCACGAGCCTGCGCAAAATCTCCTGGGGTGTGGCGGGGGCGGACGGCATCGGGGTCTCCTCTGTGACAAATGAGGCTTGAACATAAAGCGAACAAGGATCAAAGTCAAGATAATCCGAAAAATTTTCTTCACTCTCCCCCCGCCCCCCCGCTTGACTTCACCTACCCCCGGATCGACCGTTCCTCCATACAAGCGGGGGAGCAGGCGATGCTGGCGGGCGAAGCGGTCGTGGCGATCTGGAACGGCATCACCGAGGAAGGACGGGCGGAGTTCTACGCCTGGCATCTCCATGAGCACATGCCCGAACGCGTCGGCATCCCCGGCTTCCGCCGCGGCCGGCGCTACATCGCCGCCGACGCCGCGACCTTCCCGGAATTCTTCACCCTCTACGAAACCGACACCTTGCAGGTCCTCCAAGGCCAGGACTACGCCAACCGCCTTAACGCCCCCACGCCCTGGACACGCTCCGCCACCTCGCATTTCCGCGACACCTTCCGCTCCCTCGCCCGCGTGCTGGAGAGCCGCGGCCCCGGCATGGGCGGCGCGATCCTCACTGTCCGGTATGATATCGAGGAGCCCGATTCCCTTCTTCCCATCATCCGCGCCGCCGCCGAGGCGCACCGCGTCACCGGCGCCCATCTCTGCGTCGCCGATCGCGCCGCCTCCGGCGTGAAAACGGCGGAAGCCCAGGGCCGCACCGATATCGGCGAGCCGCCCGCCCAGTTCCTGATGATCGAGGCGACCGACGCCGCCGCATTGGCCGATCTCGCGCCGGATGATGCCCTGCTGGCGGCCGGCGCCACGCAGATCACTCGCGGCACCTACATCCTCGAATATACCCGCACCAAGACGGCTTGGGATTAGAGGAAAGGAAGCGGTTCTTTTTTAAAAAAAAGAACCAAAAAACTTTTATCCGTTTGGCTCCGAACCCTCCCGGGAGAGCGCGAAGCAAACGGATGAAAGTTTTTGCTTCTTTTTTCAAAAAGAAGCCCTTCCTTCCTTCAACCCGCCGCCAATTGCCTGAGGGCCTCCGCCGTCACCGCATCGGCCGGAAAGAACGCCTCGATCGCGAGTTCGGAGAGCGTAATGTCCACGGGCGTGCCGAACATCATGGTGGTGCCAACGAAGGACAGCACGCCCGCCTCACTGGCGAGTTGCAGCGGGATCACCGCCGCCACCTCAGGCACGGCGTGGCCGGGGCGGAACACCATGCCGTCCGGCGCGCGATAGGCCTGCAACTCCGCCAACAGCGCCACCAGCCCGGCATCGGCGGTGGCGGCGATCTGCTGGCGCAGGCGGGCGAAGATATGGTCGCGCCATTCCGGCAGGTTGACGATGCGCGGTGCGATGCCGAGGGGATGCAGGCTGAGGCGCAGCACGTTGATCGGCGCTTCCAGCAGCGCGGGATCGACGCCGGCCAGCAGATGCATGGCGATCCGGTTGGCCGAGATCAGGTTCCAATGCCGGTCGATCGCCAGCGCCGGGAAGGGCTCATGCCCCGCCAGCACCTGCTCCACCGCCTGCCGCGCCGCCGCCAGCGCGGGGTCATCCAGCGCGCGTTCCTGAAAAACCGGGGCATAGCCGGCGGCGACCAGCAGCACATTGCGCTCACGCAGCGGCACCGCCAGCTGCTCGGCCAGCCGCAGCACCATCTCGCGGCTCGGCACCGAGCGGCCGGTTTCGATGAAGCTCAGATGTCGCGTGGAGATATCGGCATCCAGCGCCAGCTCCATCTGGCTGAGCCGCCGCCGTTGCCGCCAGGTGCGCAGATGGTCGCCGAAGGTGATTGTCTGGGTCATTGCGGCAGAATAGGGGGCAGCCGCCCGCGGTTCCATTACCTCGGCGGTAATCGCGCAGCGGCCGCGAGATGCGCATGGTCCGGCCACCCCAGCCGCTCCAGGCCGGGTGAACAAGGGAGTTCAGCCATGACCAACCCCAGTTTCCTCCGCCGCGTCCTCTTCGCCGACGCCGTGATTTCCGCCGTCTGCGGCCTGCTGCTGGATTTTGGCGCCGAACCGCTCGGCGCCCTGTTCGGCATGCCGCCCGCATTGCTGCGCTGGGCCGGCATCAGCCTGCTACCGGTCGCCGCCTTCATCGCCTGGCTCGCCACCCGCGCCCGCCCGACGGTGGCGCTGGTCTGGCTGGTGATCGCCGGCAACGTGATCTGGGCGATCGACAGCCTCGCGCTGCTGTTCACCCCCTGGGTCGCCCCCACCCTGCTCGGCACCGCCTTCGTGGTGGCCCAGGCCGCAATCGTCGTGGTCCTCGCCGGGCTCGAACGCCAGGGCCTGCGCGCTTTGGCGTGAGCCCCGCTCAGCGCCCGAGCACGTCCCCCGCGCCGGTCCGTTCGGTGATCAGGCGGTAGTGCTCGGGCCTTCGGTGCTTGGCGAAATTGAAGATCGAGGTCTTGTAGGAGGTGCAGAGATCGAGATCGCAACGCGCCACCTGCAACTCGTCGCCCAGCGTGGTGCATTGCGAGATGATTTCGCCTGACGGCGCGATGATGCAGGACTGGCCGATCTGATCGACGCCCTCCTCCACCCCTGCCTTGGCGGCGCCGACCACGAAGGTGCCGTTCTGGTAGGCACCGGCCTGCATGACGAGGTGGTTGTGGAAATTGCCGAGGTCGTCAGTCTGCGGCATCGCCGGGTTATGCACGGGGGTGTTGTAGCCGAGCACGATCAGCTCGACGCCCTGCAGCCCCATCACCCGGTAGGCCTCCGGCCAACGGCGATCATTGCAGATCATCATGCCGATCCGCCCGCCAAACGCCTCCCACACCGGCCAACGCAAATTGCCGACCTCGAAATACATTTTCTCGAGGTTCTGGAACGGCTCGCCCGGCCGCGGAGCGTCATAGCCGGGCAAATGGATTTTGCGGTACTTGCCGATGATCTCGCCGTCCTTGCCGACAAGGATGGAGGTGTTGAAGCGCCGCTTGCGGCCGTCCTCGCGCGTCAGCTCGGCATAGCCGAGATGGAAGCCCACCCGCAGCCGCCGCGCCGCCTCGAATAGCGGCTGCACCGCGGCGTTGGGCATCTGCGTCTCGAACCAGGAATCGAGCTCCTGCTCGCTCTCGATCGCCCAATGCGGAAAAAACGCGGTCAGCGCCGCCTCGGGAAACACCACGAGATCGCTGCCCATCCGCCCCGCGTCTTCCAGCATGGCGAGCAGGCGCAGCACCACGTCCTGGCGGGATTCGGCGCGGCTGATCGGGCCGAGTTGGGCGACGCCGACGGTAAGGATGCGTGACATTATTTCCCCACGATCATCTTGAGGTCGATGGCATTGCCCATGGCGAGGTAGCCGGCCCGGTTCGGGTGCAGCTTGTCGCCCGGCCCGCCGGTGGAGGAGTTCGGCTGGAAACTGTCCTTCAGTTCGCCCGTCTTGGCATCGAAGGTCGCGGCATCGAAATCCACCACGCCGTCGAAAATCCCCGCCGTGCGCACGAACTGGTTGAACGCGCGGCGCTTCTCCTCGATGGGGAAAGCGCCATAGCTGCCATTGGTGCTGTTGAGCGAGGAGGTCAGCGTGGCCATGAAGATGCGCACGCCGGGGATGCGCGCCCGCAGCCGCTTCACCCCATCGCGCACGCCGGCAATCACCGCATCGGCGGAGGCGCCGGCATTGCCGAAATCATTGATCCCCTCCAGCCAGATTACCGCGCCCACCCCGGAGAGGCTGATGATGTCGCGTTCCAGCCGCTGCACCGCCGCCGGCCCGCCATTCGCGGGCTTGGCCGGCGAATACTCGGCCGGGCCGATCACCATGTTGCCGCCGATGCCCTGGTTCACCACGGTGAAACGGTTGCCATAGGCGGCGTGCAGGCGGCGGGAGAACACGTCGGCCCAGCGGTCATCGCCGTTGATCGTGGAAGCGGTGCCGTCGGTGATGGAGTCGCCGAAGGCCACGATCGCCTTGGTGCCCTGTGGCGCGTCCATGTCCAGCGCGTCGAGGAAATACCAGGACGTCGTGGAGTTCGGGAAACCGGCCTCGGTGATATCGCCACCGATGGAGCCGCTGCCGGGCGGGCTGACATAGGAGGTCGTCAGCGCCTTGGCGTGCCAGGTCATCGGTCCGCTTTCGCCGGCGACGTGGAAGGAGACGGCGAGCCGCCTTCCGGCCAGCACCGGATCATCGGCGGATTTCACGAAGGGCAGCGCCACCGGGTCACTCACCGCGGAGCCGCCGGGGGCAATGGTGATGCTGGTCTTCTTCTCGAAGGTCACCGGCCGGTTGGTGCCTTTCAGCAGGGCGCTGCCGCTGAGTTGCAGACCGATGAACACGCCATCGAAGGTCACCGGCTTGGTGCCGAAGGCGTTGGTGAGGCGGATGCGCGCCTGGCCGCCCCAAATATCCGGCCGGATGATGAGACGGAAGGTCTGGTCCCGCGCGCCGGTCTCGGGCGCGGGGAAGGCGAAGCGCAACTCAGGCTGGGCGGTCGGGTTCCCGACGGGGTAGGGGCCATGCGCCGAGGCCGTCCAGGCGGTCACGAAATTCGGCGCCGCCGCCTCCGCGTGGCCGGCGGCCAGCAGCGTCAGCAGGGAGGCGCCGAGCAGGCGGCGGGTCAGGCGGGACATGGTCAGTCTCCTCTTATGATTGCCCGAACACCGCGCGCAGCCCGTCGCACACCCGGGCCACGTCGTCATCGCTGAGTTCGGGATACATCGGCAGGCTCATCACCTCGCGCGCGGCAATCTCCGTCGCGGCGCAGCGCGCG
Source organism: uncultured Rhodospirillales bacterium (assembly GCA_903865895.1). Lineage (GTDB taxonomy): Bacteria > Pseudomonadota > Alphaproteobacteria > Acetobacterales > Acetobacteraceae > CAIYPH01. The sequence continues at coordinate 37,396 of CAIPLM010000049.1, forward strand.
GGGCCGAGGGTGACCCGGTCGAGATAGGCGGGCTGGAGATGCACGGGGGCGGGGTAGTGCACGCCGGTGCCGATGCCACGGCCGCGCAGATCGGCCTGAACCGCGGCGCGGTCGGCAACCCGCAGCACGTATTGATGGAAGACGTGGCTGGTTCCCGCCCGCCTTACCGGGCGCAGCGCTGCAGGAAGGGCGCCATCATAGGCCACAGCAATCGCCTGCCGCCGCGCATTGCCGGCATCGAGATGCGGCAGCTTGGCGCGCAAAATGGCCGCCTGGATTTCATCAAGCCGCGAATTCACCCCGGCTGAATCGGAGATGTAGTGCGTCCGCCAGCCATACTGCCGCAGCGCCGCGATAGTGTCGGCGCGCTCCGCATCATTGGTCGCCACCACGCCGCCATCGCCGAGGGCGCCGAGGTTCTTGGTCGGGTAGAGGCTGAAGCAGGACACCTCGGTGAAACTGCCAACCTTCTGCGCCCCGATCGTCGCGCCATGCGCCTGAGCGCAATCCTCGATCACGGGGATGCCGTGCCGCGCCGCGCTCGCCTGGATCGCCGCGAGGTCGGCGGGCTGGCCGTAGAGATGCACCACGATCACCGCGCGGATCGGCGGCAGCCCGGCGGGCGGATGGGCCAGCACCGCATCGAGCTCAGCCGGGTCCATCGTGTAGTGCAGCGGGTCGATATCGATCAGCACCGGCGTGGCGCCCACCATCTCGATCGCGGCCACCGTCGCCACCGCCGTGTGCGACACCGCAGCTACCGCGCAGCCCGGGCCGATGCCGAGCGAGCGCAAGGCCAGCGCCAGCGCATCCGTGCCATTGGCGCAGCCGATGGCGCGCGCCGTGCCCAGCCAGGCCGCATATTCCGCCTCAAAGGCGCGCCCCTCGGCGCCGAGGATGTACCAGCCGGAGGACAGCGCGCGGGCCACCGCCGCGTCAATCTCGGTCTTGAGCGCCCGGTAGCCGGCGCCGGGGTTGGCCTGGGGGACGAAGGAGGGGGGGATCATCGCAACGCTCATCACAGCCTCACAGATAGTTCTTCAGTCGCGACCGGTACCATTCGATGGAGCGGCTTATGCCCTCCTCCAGCCCCACTTTCGGCGCCCAGCCGGTGGCCATGCGGAAGGCGCTGTCGTCGGCATGGTAGGAGCCAATGTCGATCGTCGCGCGGTCGGCGGGGAATTCGCGGGTGACGAACTGCGCCTCCGGCACGATGCGCGCCATCAGCCCGGCGATCTCCAGCAGCGAGGCGGGCGGCGGACCGCCGATGTTGAACACCCGGCCGTAACAGGCGGGGTTCACCGCGGCGAGGAAAGCCTCGGTGACGTCATCCACATAGGTCATGTCGCGCAGCTGATCGCCGCCCCATACCTCGAAGGGCTGGCCCTCCAGCACGCGGCGGATCCAAATGCCGAGGAAGGTCTGTCGCGCGTCACGAATGCGCAAACGGGGACCGTAGCAGTTGGTGAGCCGCAGCGAGACCACCGGCCGCCCGGCGGTGCGGTGTTCGATCATCCAATACTGCTCGCCAGCGAATTTGGACACGCCATTGGCGTCGGGCGGCGCCACCGGGTGCTTCTCGTCGACCGGCAAATACTGCGGCCGGCCATAAAACTGCCGGGTCGAGGCATGCACCACGATCGCCGCCGGTGCCGCCTCGCGGGCGGCTTGGATCAGCTTCACCTGGGCCACCGCGTTGATGTCGATATCGGCCAGCGGATCGCGCTGCCCGCCCATATGGCTTGTCTGGGCGGCGAGGTTGAAGATGACGTCGACGCCCTCGCAGAGATTGCGCAGGTCGATCTCGCGGATATCGGCGCGCACCAGCGTGACGTCCGCCCCATCCAGATTGGCGGGGTTGGCGCCGCCGCCGAACAGGAACCCGTCCAGCGCCGTCACCACCGCGCCCCGCGCAGCCAGCGCGTGGCAGAGATTGGCGCCGAGGAACCCGGCCCCGCCCGTCACCAGTATCTTCCGGCCCGCCCAGTCCATCGGCATCTCCATTCTGCTTGCGTGTGGTACAATCGGATCGTGGCGAAAGGAAGCCCGCGCGGAGTTGCACAATGGGCGATCGCGGGTTGAAGCGGCGGGTCCGGCGGCGCTACCCTACGCCCAAGATCGGCAGGACCGCGATGCACCCCAATCCCCATTCGCCGCACGGCTCGCTGGCCGGGCTGACGCTGGCCGCGGTGGGCATTGTCTACGGCGCCATCGGCACCTCGCCCCTCTACGCCATCAACCAGATCTTCTTCCACTCGGGCTTCGTCCCCGGGCCGGGAGACGTCGTCGGCGGGCTGTCGCTGGTGATCTGGACCATCACCTTGGTGGTGGCGGTGAAATACGCGGCCCTGGTGCTGCGGGCGGAGAATGACGGCGAGGGCGGCGTCTTCGCGCTCTACGGCCTGCTTCACCCCTTCAAGCGGCGCGGCGCGAAGCTGCTGCTGTGGTCGCTGATGGCCGGGGCCGGGCTGCTGTTCGGTGACGGCATCATCTCGCCGGCGATCAGCGTGCTCTCGGTGGTGGAAGGGCTTGAAGTCGCCACCCCCGCCTTCGCCACCACCCGCGTGCCGCTGACCATTCTGCTGCTGACCGGGCTGTTCGCTGTGCAGCAAAAGGGCACGGCCGGCATCGGCGCCGTGTTCGGCCCGGTGCTGCTGCTGTGGTTCGCCGCCATCGCCGCGCTCGGGGTGGTGCAGATCGAGGCGCATCCGCACATCCTCGCCGCCTTCAACCCGCTGCTCGGCCTGCGCTTTGTCCTCCGCAACGGGCCCTACGAGACGCTGCTGCTGCTGACCGGGCTGATCCTGGTGGTGACCGGGGCGGAGGCGATGTACGCCGATCTCGGCCATTTCGGCGCACGGCCAATCCGCCTCGCCTGGTTCGCGGTGGCCTTCCCCGCGCTGCTGCTGAACTATCTCGGCCAGGGCGCCTATCTGCTGGGCGGCGCGCCGGTGGTGGGGGAGAACGTGTTCTTCAGCATGGTGCCGGCAGGGATGCTGTACCCCATGGTGGCGCTGGCGATGGCGGCGGCGATTATCGCCTCGCAGGCGCTGATTTCCGGCGCCTTCACCCTGGCCGCCCAGGCGGTCCGCCTCGGCCTGCTGCCCCGCCTCACCATTCGCCACACCCATCATGCCCATGCCGGGCAGGTCTACATGCCGTTTGTGAACTGGTCGTTGTACGCGGGCTGCGTGCTGCTGGTGCTCGGCTTCGGCTCCTCCAACGCGCTGGGCGGCGCCTATGGCATCGCGGTGGCCGGCATCATGGTGGTCACCTCGCTGGCGATGGCGGCGGTGGCGCGGCTGGTGTGGCAGTGGCGGCGGCGCAGCGTCGCGCTGGTATGGGGCGGGCTCTCGGCGGTGAACCTGCTGTTCCTCGCTGCCAATCTGCTGAACGTGCTGGAAGGCGGCTTCGTGCCGCTCGGCATCGGCGGGGTGATTTTCGCGGTGATGCTGACCTGGCAGTGGGGCCGCAAAGCCACCGCGGCCGCGTATTCCGCCCGCCCGGCGATGACGATGGCCGAACTGGTGGAACTGCACCGCGCCAGCCCGACTTTTGTCGAGCGGAACGCCCTGGTGATGGCGCCCAAGCCGGTGCGCGAGCTATCCGGCCGCGCCCCCGCCCTGATGCGCCTGCTGTGGGAACGGCACGGGCTGCTCGCGCGCAATCTGCTATTCGTCGAGGTCACCCACCGCAAGACCCCCTACATCCACGAGGACCGCTGCGACGTCACTGTCTTCCACCGGGACCCCGCCCGCGGCAGCGTGATCGGGGTGGAAATCCGCTTCGGCTTCATGGAGGAGCCCAACGTGGAACGCGCTTTGGAAGAGCTGGCCCGCCACCGGGAGATCGACCTGCCGGCCGACCCGCATCGCTGGATCGTCCACGTCTCCCACGAACACCTGCTGCCCTCCCGCGCCATGGGGCGGCTGGCGCGCATCCGGCTACGGATGTTCGTGCTGCTGCGGCAGTTGTCGCAGCCCAGCTACTACTATTACGGGTTGGGCGACGAGGTGCAGCTCTCCGCCGAAATCATGCCGGTGCGGGTGAGGTAGGGCGCGCGGTTCCCTTTTCAAAAACCTGCGTTACCCCTTCAGCCATCTCATCTCCTCTGCCGTCAATTCCACCGTGAGCGCATCGAGCGAGCTTGCGAGTTCCGCGAGGTTCAACGGTCCGATCAGCGGGAACACCGGGAAATCCTGCGCCAGATTATAGGCGAGCGCGAGCCCCGCTACCGTCACCCCACGCCGTGCCGCGAGTTCCATCGCCCGGGCGCGGCGGTCGAGGTTGGCGGTACTGTGCCAGCAACGCACCAGCTCCGGGTCCGGCGGACTGGCGGCGATGGCGCGATCGGTGAAGAAGCCGCGCGCCTGGCTGGACCACGCGAAGAGCGGCGTTCCGGTGCGCTTCAGCCAGGCGATCGAGGCGTCATCCCCCGCGCTGCGGCAGCCGGCCCAGGGCGGCGCGATCATCTCGGCGAGGCTGAACTGGTTGGAGAGCGCGGTGAATCCGGCCTTGCCCGTGCGCGCGGCATAGGCGTTGGCGGCATCGATCCGCGCGGTGCTCCAGTTAGAGCCGCCATAGCGCCGGATGCGCCCGGCGCGGAGATGCGGGTCGATCGCGTCCACCCACTCCCCGACAGGCACCGCCTCGTCGTCGCGATGGAGGAAATAGACGTCGAGGCATTCCAGGCCCAGCGCCTCCAGGCTGGCCTCCAGCTGCGGCGCCACGCTGTCCGGCCGGCAATCCGGGGTGTGGCAGCCCTTTCCGATCACGCTCACCTGCCCCGCTAGCCTCCGCGCGGCGAGCCACTGCCCCAGCACCGCATCGGCGCGCCCGTATTCGAACGCCGTATCGAACAGCGTGCCGCCGGCCGCGTGGAAGGCATCAAGGATCGGCGCGGCCTGCGCGTAGTCGTCCCGGTCCGACATCCCGAGTGCGAGCTGCGAGACCGGGCGTGGAATGCCGGCCAATTCAAGCTGCTTCATCGGCTGCCCTCCATGCCCTGATCATCCTATGGTTGCACCGGATGCGCCGGCGCGCGAGGGTGCGCACGAAACGGAGGAGAGGCAGGACATGAAGCAGGCATTGATCGTATGGGGCGGCTGGCCGGGGCATGAGCCGGAGCAATGCGCCGCCATCGTCGCGGACATGCTGCGCGCCGACGGGTTCGCCGTGCAGGTGGAGACCGACGTTGAGGTGTTCGGCAGTGCCGACCTCACGGCGCTCAGCCTGATCGTGCCTATCGTCACCCAATCCACCATCACCCGCCCCTCGGTGAACGCGCTGATCACCGCCGTGCAGGGCGGCGTCGGGCTCGGCGGCTTCCATGGCGGCATGGGCGACACCTTCCGCAACGAGGTCGGCTACCAGTTCATGGTCGGCGGCCAATGGGTGGCGCATCCCGGCAACATCATCGACTACACCGTCAACATCACCCGCCCGGATGACCCGATCGTCGCCGGCATCGCGGATTTCCCGTACCGCTCCGAGCAGTACTATATGCATATCGACCCCAATAACGAGGTGCTGGCCACCACGACTTTCACCGGTGAGCACGCGGCCTGGATCGATGGCAACACCATCCCCGTTGTGTGGAAGCGCAAGCACGGCGCCGGCCGGGTGTTCTACTCCTCGCTCGGCCACCAGGCGCATGAACTCGCGGTACCGCAAATGCGCACCATCCTGCAACGCGGGCTGAACTGGGCCGCACGATGAGTAGCACCGCAAGCCCCCGCCCGTTCCGCATCGCCGTCCCGATGCCGGCGATCGTCGATTTGCGCAACCGCCTCGCCGCCACCCGCTGGCCGGACGAGGTGAATGACGACGCCTGGTCCTATGGCACGTCGCTGCCCTTCATGAAGGACCTCGCGGATTACTGGCGCAAGCGGTTCGACTGGCGGGCGGTCGAGGCGCGGCTCAACCAACTGCCGCAATTCACCCTGAAAATCGACGACACCAAAATCCATTTCGTCCACGCGAGGGGCAATGGGCCGAAGCCGCTGCCGCTGGTGATCAGCCATGGCTGGCCGGGCTCCTTCGTCGAGATGGAGCGCATCATCCCGCTGCTGACCGACCCCGGCGCCCACGGCGGCGATCCCGCGGATGCGTTTGACGTCGTCGTCCCCTCACTCCCGGGCTTCGGCTTCTCCGACCGCCCCGCGGCTCCCGGCTGCGGCCCCAAGGCGATCGCCGGCATGTGGCAGCAGTTGATGACCGCGCTCGGCTATGACCGCTTCGGCGTGCAAGGTGGCGACTGGGGCTCGGCGATCTCGATCTGGCTCGCCCGCAACCATCCGGACCGGGTGATCGGCGCCCATCTCAACTTCATGATATCCTCCCTGCAACCCGCCGAGGGTGCCCCCCTCACCGAAGCGGAGCGCGCCTATGTCGCCTCCGCGGTGAAATGGCGGGACAGCGAGGGCGGCTATTTCTCCATCCAATCCACCAAGCCGCAAACCCTTGGCTACGGCCTCACCGACTCCGCCGTGGCCCTCGCCGCCTGGATCGCCGAGAAATTCCGCACCTGGTCGGACTGCAATGGGGATATCGCCTCCGCCATCGCGCTCGATGACGTGTTGGCCAACATCGCGGTCTACTGGTTCAGCGGCAACATCACCTCCTCCTTGCGGATCTACAAGGAGAACAAGGCCGTCCCGCTCCACTTCGCGCCGGGCGAACGGGTGAAGCCGCCGGTCGGTTTCGCCCATTTCCCCAAGGAAATCCTCCACCCGCCGCGCAGCTATGTGGAGCGTGTGTTCGACATCCAGCGCTGGACCGACATGCCCAAGGGCGGCCATTTCGCGGCGATGGAACAGCCCGCGCTGCTGGCCGAGGAAATCCGCGCCTTCTTCCGGCCGTTGCGCTGAGCGCGGCGGAAGCAAGACCATCGGCGTTGTCCCGGTCAACCGGGAACTGCGATACCAGGTGGTAACGTCGTCGATTGGCGCTTTCCGTCCTCAAGTCCTGCGGGATCGAAAGCGCGCAAGCGGAGTAGTCTGTGGCCGTCGGCGCCCGGGGTGCAGCGCTGGGCGTGTGCGCGATGGGGGCGCGGTGTCTTGGCGTCCTCGCCTCCGTTCAGCGCGCGTTGATATGGCGCTACGGCAATGCGAGGCTGATCACTCCTTCCACCGTGCCGCCGCCCAGCACGTCATGCACCTCAATGCGCCAGTCGCCTGGCTGATCGTCGCACGCGAAAGGCACCGGCCAGATCGCTTCGCCGCCGCGCAGCACGGTGTTGCCGCTATAGACCCGCGCGATCCGGCCGGCCGGGTCACGCAGCGTGACATGCAGCACGGTTGCTGCCGCCGGGGTGGGGCCGGCCAGCCCAAGGGTGAGCCGCGCCGTCTCGCCGGCCCGCAGCCCGGTCGGCGCGCGTAGAAGCGGGGCCGGGAGCGCGACGGGGGCAAGGGCGAGCAGCACGGGTCCTTCGCGATCGAGCGATATTTCCACGCTTGAGGCCTCATTCCAGCCGCCACCGTGGCGCAGATCGCGCATAAAATGCCGGGTATCGAAGGCGATGCGCGGTGTGTCCTGCGATTCCAGCGGCGCGTCCCGTCCGGAGGCGATGCCGAGTAGCAGCACGTCACCATTGCGCCGGACCGTCACGGTCGGTGGCGGCTCGCCGCCGCGGGCGGTGGGCATTCGGGCGAGGGGCGTGATCCCGGCTGCGGCAAGGGCGGCGGTCACCTCGCCGTGCGGCAGGTCGAGCGGGGCCGGGCGGGTGCGGCCCATGCCGTCGAACAGGCCGGTTTCGCCGAGCGCCACCACCGTGCCGCCAGCGGCGCGGAAGGCGGCGATTTCGCTCGCCTCGCCGTCCGACAGCGCCAACAACTGCGGCAACACCAGCAGGCGCACCCCGTGGCGCAACCCGCCGGCGGCGAGGCGATCGGGCGTCAGCCAGTGCGGCACGATCCCTGCGGCCTGCAACTGCCCGGCGGCCTCGCGCATCGCCACCCGCACGGCATTGTCCTGGCCTTCCAGCTCGGAGGAGCGGCGCGTCCAGGCATCGCCCGCGGCGCGATGGTCACGCAGCCATTGCAGGCGGAAGCTGATCGGCGAGTAGAGCACCGCGACATCATCTCGCACCGGTGGCGAGGCGATCAGCAGCGTGGCGAGCCCAGATTGCAGTTCAGCGAATAGCGGCGCGAGCGCCTTGCCGGCGGGGCCGAGTGTGCCGCCCTCGCCGAGAATATCATCGGCGTCGTCCCACAGGATCACGCCGCGCACCCCGCGCAGCACCCCGCGCCACAGCCGCCTTCGATCGGCGGAATTGCGTTCGAAGCTGGTGGCGAGCGGGATCATCGCCGGATCGAGCGCCCCGGCGATGTCGAGGTTCTGGCCGGTGTCGTAGATCTCCATCACCTCGGCCGCGCCGGCGAGGGTGGCGTAGTTCCAGCCGCCCCAGCCCGGGATCTGGCCGCCCTCGATCGCCGCCAATGCGGTTGGGTCGGCCCGATGGAGCGCGGCCGTGCCGGAGCGCAGTGCTGCGGCGAAGGTCTCGTCCATGAACTGCTTGTGATCGTTCCAGGCGGTGTAGTTGCCGTCGGTCCGCGCCATCGCACCCGTGGTGGTCTCGGGCAGCACGGCCTCCCAGGCGGCGAAATCACTGCCCCAGGCGGCGTTCAGCGCGGCGAGATCGCCATGGCGCACCCGCAGCCAGGCCCGGAAATCGGCCAATGCCGGTGGCGAACGGTCGAAATCCCAGGCCGCCGAGAGGTCGGCGATGCCGGGCTCATCGCCGAGCGAGTAGTAGAGTGGGCGGAAATCGCCATGGGCGCGGGCATGGTCGGCGAGGCGGGCGCCGATCCGCGCGATCCAGGCGGGGTCGGACAGGCTCGGGCTGCGTTCGAACACCTGGGGGTCGGCGGGGTTCGCCTGATGGCGCGCCTGGGCCTGGGTGAAGCGCCAGGTCACGTCATTGCCGTGTTCGGGCGTCCACATGTGGTAAGGCGAGTAGAAATCGGTGGCGATATTCTCGACATACCAACGGAAGTCCCCGGCGAGCGGGGCGGCGATGCGGGGGCCGACGTCGGCGGCGGTGAAATCCACGCGATGGCCGAACACCTTCACGGCGGTGACGCCGAGTGCCCGCATCGCCGCATGCCGTCCGGCTGCCTGCTCGGCATAGGTGATCACCTGGAAATCGTTCCACGCATCCGGCGCGGGGCGCGCGACGAACCGCGCCGTGGCCTCGTGGCGCACCCCGTCCCGCGTGCTGGCGATGCGCAGCGTGTTGTCCATCGCCACCGCGCGTCCGAGATCGAGCCGCAGGGCGATCGGAGCCCCGGGCTGGGCGGTGATCGTGTAGTGGCCGACATGGCGGCCCAGCGCGTCGGTCCAGTCCGCGGTGATGGTGGCGGGCGCGTTGAGGGGCGGCTCGGCGATGATGCGCGCCTCGATCTGCCCACCCCGCTCGCCGGCTGACGGCATCGCGATACGGTCCGCCCGTGCGGCGGTAGCGAGCAGCAGGAGGGGCAGCAGGAGGGCCGGTTTCATCATGCCTCGCGCATCAGCGCCCGCAGGAGAACGGGCAGGAACACCAGCGTCACCAGCAGCGTCGCGGCGAGGCTGAGCAGCAGCAGCACCCCCATGCTGGCGGTTCCGGGATGGTGGCTCAAGGCCAATGATCCGAAGGCGGTGGCGGTGGTCAGCGCCGAGAACAGCACGCCACGCGCGGTGGCGGTGCCCAGGAAGCGCGATTGCCCGGCCCGCCAGTTCATCACGAAGTAGATGTTGAACGACACGCCCACCCCCTGCAGCAACGGCAGGGCGATGATGTTGGCGAAGTTGAGCGACAACCCGAGGATCGCCGCGCCGAGCACCGTCAGCAGTGCCGAGAGCGCCAGCGACAGCAGCACCAGCGCCACATCGAGCGGCCGGCGCAGGATCGCCGCCAGCAGCACGCCGATCGCGCCGAGTGCCAGCAGGGCCGCGGTGCGGAAGGCACCGGTGATGGTGGCCGCCGTCTCGATGATTTGCACCGCGGCGCCCCCGGCCTCCGGCGCCACCTCGCGCACTGCGGCGGCGAAATCCGCCAGCCCAGCGGCACCGCGCACCTCCGCCCCCGGCGTCACCTGGATGCGCACTCGCCCGTCGGGCAGGCGCCAATCCCGCGCGATATCCGGCGGAATCGTCTCGGCGGTCACCGGGGCCGCGGTGAGCGCGAGGCGAAGATGGGTGAGCTGGCGCGGCAGGAAGCGGACCAGCGCGGCATCGGCCGCCATCAACACCGCGTCGTCAGCCGCCGCCAGGGCCTGGAGATCACCGGCGATCGCCAGCAACGGATCACCGGGCTTGAGCCGCCCCTTCGCCGCCTCGATCTGCCGCAGCGTGGCCGAGGCGGCCAGGCGGAGATCCCCCGGCGTCACCGGCGCGGCCGGGGCCCGCGGGGCGAGGGAGGCGCGCAGCAGCCCGGCGGCATCGGCGATGGCGGCGAGCTTGGCCGGCTGGTCCGCCGGCACGAAGCTCGACAGGCTGAGCACCTCGCCGGCCTGTTTCAGCGCCGCAAGGCGCGGCAGCAGCGCCTCGGCCGCGGCGCTATTGGGCAGCACGATATCCGCGCCATAGGGCGTGGTGAGCGGCGAGGCGGCGAGGTCGGCCAGCGTGCGCATCGCCTCGGTGGTGGGGTCCTTGGTGTGCAGCGGATCGGAATCGAAGCTGAGCCGGGGCAGCAGCACGGCGCCAAGCAACCCGGCGAGCGCGAAGCCGCCCAGCACCCATCGGCGGTACGGTTGCAGCCGGGCCTCCATAACCTCGCCGATCGCCAGCCCCACCTCGGCGCCCTCGGCGCGCGGCCGGCATAGGGTCAGCATCGCCGGGAGGAACGTCAGTGTCGCCGCCAGCGCCACCAGCATGCCGAAGCCGGCGATCATCCCGAGCTCCGCCACCCCGCGGAACGAGGTCGGCGCGAAGGCGAGGAACCCCGCCGCCGCCGCCGCCGCCGAGACCAGGATCGGCGGCCCCGCGATCCCACCAGCCGCCTCCATCACCTGCGCGGCGGTGCTGTTGGGGAAGGCATGGCGCAACTCGCGCAGCCGCACAGCGAACTGGATGGCGAAATCCACGGCGATGCCGACGAACAGCACCGCGAAGGCCACCGAGATCAGGTTCAGCGTGCCGATCGCC
>CAIPLM010000050.1 GCA_903865895.1 uncultured Rhodospirillales bacterium
GGGAAGGAAGTTGCACCACAGAGACAGTAAGACATTGAGGGAGCGGGCGAGAGAGCCGGGCCAGACGGCACCAGCCCTCACCCCAACCTCACTCAAGGCCTCAACCAAACCCGCAAGGGGAATGAAGGGGCAAGCGCTCCCTCACTGCCTTACTGTCTCTGTGGTGAATCTGCCTTTCTATCTATAGAGACCGCCTTACTAACATCATCGCACAAAGAAATCCGTCGCCAGCCGCCGCGCCGGACGGGCCGGCACGCTGGCGAGCATCGAATAGGCCCGGCTCAGCGCGTCCACCTGGTCATCCTTGCGGCCGAGTGGAAACTCGGCCAGCTCGCCGACAAAGGCCGCGTTCCACTCCGCCCGCAGGAGCGCGATATTGCCGGCCTCCATATGGGCGGCCACCGGCTGCGCGCGGGTGATCTTGGCGCCGCTTTCGGGCGAGGCCACCACGCGATGCCCGGCAAGCACGCCGGATAGCCAGGCCACCTGCATCTTGCCGGCCTGGCCGGGATCCTGCGGCAGGCCGATCGCGACCTCCGGCCCATCGAGCCGCGCCGTGCCGGCCAGCCGTTCGGCCACCTCATGCGGGCCGCCGCGGAAGCGCACGACATCGGCGACGATCAGCTTGCCCTGGCCATCCCGCCCGACCTTCACCCCCACCGTCCAGTCGGGGTCCCGCCCTTCGACGGCCGCGCTCGCCGCCAAATCCCAGGCGCGCACCCAGGCGACGCCGGCCGGCAGCGCGTCGATCGCGCCGAGCAGGCCGGTGCGGAACAGCGCCCCGCCGGCCGCCATCGGGCGCTGCTGATACTGCGCGTTCCACACCCGCTCGCCGAGCGAAAGCCGCTTGCGCTCCAGCGCCGCGCCATCCTCCCATTCGGGCCACAGGGCCGTGCCGGGCTTGCGGCCCAGCGGGTCCTCCGCCTCGGCATAGGCGGGCAGGCGCAGCACCGTCCAGCCGTCGTCATGCGCGAGCACCCGGCCGCCGAGATCGTCGATGTGCCAGCGCGTCATGATCATCACCACCCGCCCGCCGGGCTTGAGGCGGGGGATCAGCTCGGCGCGATACCAATTCCAGGCGGATTCGCGATGCAGCTCGCCCTCCGCCTCCATATAACTCTTCACCGGGTCGTCGATCAGCACCAGATCCGCCCGCCGCCCGGTGATGGCGCCGCCGAGGCCGGTGGCGAAGTAGCCGCCGCGCTGGTCGGTCTCGAAGCGATGCGCCGCGTGGTTGTCGCGGCGGATGCGGTAGCCCAGCAGATCGCTCTGTTCGGCGGCGAGGTTGCGCACCGCGCGGCCGAAATGGGTGGCGAGCTCCTGGGTGTGGGAGCAGGCGATCACCTGGGTCTGCGGATGGCGATGGAACCACCAGGCCGGAAACACCTGGCTGGCATAGGTCGATTTCGCCGAGCCCGGCGGCATCAGCACCAGCAGCCGGTCGATCTCCCCCTCGGCGACGCGGTTGAGGTGATGCAGCAGCAGGCGGTGATGCGGCGCCGGGCGCATGCCCATCGGCGCCATCGCCGCCTCGGCCCATTCATCCAGCCGCAAAGCCGCCACGGCCTCCTGTTCCGGCTGCCCTTCGACCATGCGATTGCCCCAAAAAGAAGGCGGCGCACCGGATTTCTCCGGGACGCCGCCGATCATAGGAAAATGTATAGCGGATTCTGGGCAGATCGGTCAAGGCTTTTTTTCAAAAAAATGCATGTCTTCCCAATTTAACCCTTCGCGAGGGGGCGAAAATGCGAAACTGCATCGGAGATGTTGGCCCTTCTCAACGTTTCACGCGGCTGTGTGCGGCTGCGGTAGCGGTTCTGCCATTTCGGAAAACACCTATTTTCCAGCATGTTGCGCCGCAACATGAAAGCGCCGTACTCGCCGCGGCCCATGTTTCGCCATATTTCGGGCGCGTGAACGCCCCAATCCCGCCGACAATTCGGGGTTGATCTCCCCCCCTCGTCTTGGCTCAATGGCCATCGTCTGATCCCGGCATTTCCGCCGAGGGGGGCCGCCCAGGCGGACTCCCGGCCCCCAAATGGGCACGACAGGACAGGCACCGGCAAGGCCCCGCTTGGCTTTGCCGGCAGGACGAATGGAGTTTCATCATGCTGTCACGTGCCAGAAGCGCACTCCCTGGCATGGCGGTGGTTGCGTTGCTTGCCAGCCCCGCCTTCGCCCCCGGCGCCCACGCCGCCGACCGTACCACCGCCGCCCGCGCGCCGGTGCGCGCCACCGCGCCTGCCCAGGCGTCCACCATCTACTCCGATAGCGCGCTCGAAACCGTGTGGAGCCAGGCCGGCATGGCCTCCTGGTACGGCGGCAAGCGCTGGCAGGGCAAGCGGACCGCCTCGGGCGCCCGCTATGACGAGCGCAAGCTCACCGCCGCCCATGCCACCCTGCCCATCGGCACCAAGGTGCGCGTCACCCTCGAAGGGACCGACCGCTCGGTGATCGTCGTCATCAATGACCGGCCGGGCACCCGCACCCGCATCATCGACCTGAGCCGCCAGGCCGCCGCCGAGCTCGGCATCCTCTCCCAGGGTGTCGGCGTGGTGACGCTGACCACCATCCACGGCGGCTGATCCAGAGCCGCGTCATCGCGAGGCGGCGCCTCGCGATGACGGCTTGCTTCCCCCCACCGGTTCTAGCTGCTAGTCTGGGCGCCATGCCCGGAGCGCGCCCATGAATCTCGATGGCTATCTCTTCATGGTCGATACCGCGGCCAAGTTCTTCAATACGCTGCGGATTTCCGGCTGGTTCCATCACCCCACCGATCGCCTCCGCTCGGTCGCCTTCAGCGGCCAACCCGTGGTGGCCGCGGTGGCCGAGGTCAACATCCCCCATGGCGGGGTGCTCAATCTCGGCCCCGACAAGGGCTTCACGTTGCAGGTGATGCGCGCCGGGGAGGAACTGCCCGAGAGCGCCGCCGTCACCTTCACCGCCGAGTCCGGCTGGTCCGCCACCATCCCCATCGCCGAGCTTTGCGCCGATCGCACCGGCCATTATCCGGGCCATGCCATGATGCGCCGCTTCATCGATCAGGTGGACGCGATCCCCAATGCGCACGTGCTGGACATCGGCGGCCGCGCCCGCTCGCAGCTCGATCGCAGCCAGAGCTTCGCCCAGGCCCGGGTTAGCGTTCTTGACATCCTCCCCGGTGACAACGTCGACATCGTCGCCGATGCGCATGACATGGCGGCCATCCCCGCCGAGAGCTTCGATGCGGTCTACTCGGTCTCGGTGTTCGAGCATCTGATGATGCCCTGGGCCGTCATCCCGCAAATCCATCGCGTGCTGAAACCCGGCGGACTCGCGCTGATCGCCACCCACCAGACCATCGGCATGCACGACATGCCCTGGGATTTCTGGCGCTTCTCCGATACCGCCTGGGACGCGCTGTTCAACCGCCGCACCGGATTCGAGATCATCGAGCGCATCCTCGAATCCGAGCAATTCATCATTCCTTTCATCTATCGGCCGATCAAGGCCTGGGCGGAACGCGCGGCGGGCTACGAGGGCACCGCCGTTCTCGTCCGCAAAACCGGGCCCTGCACGCTCGCCTGGCCCGTCACCCCCGGGGACCTCACCGCCACCATGTATCCCGCCGGCACCGAAGACCCCTACGAGAAGAAGTGATGCAGCAGGCCGAATCGGAAGGCGCCTTCGCGCCGGGTGTCCAAGAAGGCGCATTCGCGCCGGGTGTCCAAGAAGGCGCATTCGCGCCGGGCACACGGATCACCACACTCTCCGCATCCGGCGTGATGGGCGAGACCGTGGTGGAGTCGCTGCAGCCCGGCGATACCGTGCTCACCTTGCTTGGCCCGGAAGAGCGCGCCACGCCGATCCGCGCGGTTCGTCGCGTCGAAGCCGCCGGCTTGGCGGTGCGGATTCGCGCCGGCGCGCTCGCGCCCGCCATGCCCGCCGCCGACCTGGTGGTTCCCGCCACCGCCCTGCTGCGGCTGCGCGACTCCCTGCCGGCGGATGTGCCGATCGGCGCGGGGGAAGACCCCGGGCAGTTCGTGCCCGCCGCCGCGCTGCTCAATTCCACCTCGGTGCTGCGGGATACCGCGCCGGAGGAATGGGTGGTGGTGGATCTCGGGGAAAGCAGCGTTCTGCTGGCCAATGCCACCGCGACCGCCTCCGCCGTCTCCTACCCGCGGCCGCTGCCGGTGATGCCCGCCGGCGTGGCGCTCAATCAGCATCGCCAGCGCATCGCCAGCCGCGCGGCCGCGCTGGCGCCGCTGGCCGAAGCCCCCCCTCCTCCGCCGAGTCCGGCAGCCGAGCCTGAACCGGCGCCGATCACCGTGCTCGCCGCCGGCAAGCCGGTGGTACTGCACGAGGAGGCGCCGCTGCGTTTTCTCGCCGAGCTGCCCGCGCGGAGCGGGCCGGTGCGGCTGCGCTCACGCCCCCGCAAGGCCGCCGATGAGGCGGATGGGCGGCGGTTCGGCGTGTGCGTGTCGTCGGTGGTGCTGAATGATGTGGTGCTGGATTTCGCCTCGCAGAGTTTCGGTCCGGGTTTCCACCCCGCGGAGGGCGAGGGTGACCATCTCTGGCGCTGGACCAATGGCGATGCCTGGCTGGTGCTGCCCTATAGCGCCGATCCGCGCCGCCTCACCCTCGTGCTGACGGACTGGCACAGCGGCCTCGCTTTGGCCTGATCAGGCGATCGGCGGCAGGTAGCGGCCGACGAGATCGATCAGCACGCTGGGGCGGAAGGGTTTGCGCAACAGGGTCGCCGCCGCCACGCCGTGATCGTCCAGCTCGGGGTCCCAATGCCCGCTCATCAGGATGATCGGCAGGTCCGGGAAGTGGGCGCGGATCTGGCTGGCGAGCAGCAGGCCGGAGGGGCCGGGGCCGAGATCGATATCGGTGATCAGCAGGCTCGGGCTGGGCAATTGCCCCATGGCATCGAGCCCCGCGATGGCATCGGCCGCGGCGCTGACCGGCCAGCCGCACTCCCGCAGCGCCTCGCCGAATATCTCGCGGAGCTGCGGATCGTCATCGACGAGGATGATACGGTAGGGCAGAACCGGCGCCCGCGTTGATCCCGGCACATCGCCTCCTGCGGCCTGCAACCCTGGGTGAACATTGCAGGGAGACTACACGCAATGCGTGTATGACGCCACAGGAAAGCCTGATGAGTCAGCGGGTTCGGCAATCCTCGCTGACGAAATAGCGGTGAATGACGATGCGGCGCACGAAAGAAGGGCCGGCAGGTTGCCCTGCCGGCCCTTTATCTTCAGCGAACCGTGGCAGCTTAGACGATGAAGGTGCCAGCCTGGTGCACGGGGCCGATGGTGTTGGTGAAGTTGATGGTCGTGCCGTCCGAGAGATGGGCGACGTTGTTGAAGATGCCGCCACTGAGCGGGGTGCTGACCAGCGAGCTGACCGACTTTCCTCCCGTGTCGAACTTGTCGAACTGGGCGGTGCCGATGGTGGCGGTGCCGCCACCGAGCGAGGCCGCGACGGTGACCGTCTGGATCTGCTGCGGGAAGAAGTCGACGATGGTGATGTTGCCAGCGCCGCCAGCCGCCGTGGCCGCATCCTTGTAGATGGAGCCCGTGAGGTCGGTGTCGTGGAAGCCCGCCACCGTGTAGGTGCCAGCGCCCTGGAAGACGAAGGTGTTGTGGCCACGGGCACCGCCGAGCGCCTCACCGTCACCAGACCCGAGGAAGAAGGTGTTACCCGTGTTGCCCGGAACCGACGTCGCCGTTACAGCGATCACGCCGGCGTTGTTACCCAGCTTCGCGATATCGCCCTGCGCGTTGAGGAAGATCACGTCGCCAGCGCCGCCGGCAACCAAGGTCGCCGCGCCATCGGTGGTGCCGGAGGCCAGCAGGTTGGTGCCGGCCGAGCCGCCCTGGAGGTAGCCGTTCATGCCGCCAACCGTCGCGCGGCCAGTGAAGGCAGCCCCGACGATGGAAGTGCCGGGCAGCGCGCCGCCGAACAGGGTGGCCGAGCTTTCGCCCGCCGGGTTCGCGCCGAACACGAAGGTATTGCCGGCGCCCGGGTTGATGAA
>CAIPLM010000051.1 GCA_903865895.1 uncultured Rhodospirillales bacterium
CCAGGCGCTGGAGAAGGCCTCCGCCAGCTACAACGCCGCCCGCGCCGCCGTGCAGCAGCATGCCACGGCGATGGCGTCGCAGAAGTCCGCCGTCAATGCCGCCACGGTCGCCATCAAGGACGCAACCACCGCCACCCACAACCACGGCGCCGCGACCGAGGCTATGGTGCTGGTCCACGAGGCGATGTCCGGCCGGTTCACCAAGATGGGCGGGTCGCTGATGATCCTGACCCAGCGCCTGGCCGGTGGGTCCGCCGCGATGATGGCGCTGGCCGGTGCCATGGGTGTGGCCGCGATGGGCGCGCTGCACCTGATCGAGTGGCTGCACAAACTGCATGATGCCAAGCTGCTGGCCGAGGCCGGCGGCCTGGGCTCCGGCGTCTCGAACGCCGACCTCGATGCCCAGGTCAAGAAGCTCTCAAAGATCGGCGATACCGGCGTCGAGGCCGCCGGCAAGGTGGTGCATGCCTTCGCCTCGATCCCCGGCACCTCGAAGCCGGTCATCGACGAACTGACCTCCGACGTGCGGCAACTGGCGCTGCGCATGGGGGATGACGTGCCGCAGGCTGCCGGCCGCATCGTCGAGGCCTGGAACCTCAATGAGCGGGCCGGCGCCGAACTGCTGGAGAAGACCCGCGCCAGCGCCGACGCCATCCGGGCCTTCACCAAGGCAGCCCAGGACAACGACGCGATCAAGGCGCGGTCGATCCTGTTGCAGGAACTGGCGCGCAACACCCGCGAGGTGAACACCCAGACCAGCCTCGGCGCCCAGGGTAACGCCTTCGAGGCACTGCGCCGCCAGCAGCAGGACCTGGCGCGACGCAAGCCCGGGCTCCAGGGCACCGGTCCCGCCTCGGGCGAGGTCGACCCGACCAAGCGCGAGGTCGAGGCGATCAAACGGACGCAGGCCGCGCTCGCCGCGCTGAACGACCAGATGAACCTGCCGCCGCCGGTCACCTGGTCGCAGCAGATGGCCGAGCAACTGCATCAGGTCACCTTCGAGGCAGAGAAGGCAGCGCGGGCGCAGGGCAAGGACTGGCACGCCACGCACGTGGCGATGGCACAGGCCACCGTCGACTTCTGGCAGCACACGGTCGAGACCACCAAGGAGGGGACCAAGAACCGCGCCGAGGCGGAGGAGAAGTTGATCCAGGCGCAGGAAGCGCGGGACATGATGTCGCAGCGCCAGGGGGAGCGCTCCGCCAAAGAGGAGTTGCAGACAAGGCTCGCCGCCCTCGCGCAAGAAGTCGCCGCGAACCGTGAAAATGTTGCGCTCGTCCAGCAACTCGAGACCCAAAAGCTGGCGCTGATCCGCGCCGCCGAGGGCGAGCACTCCAAACTGTTCCAGGAGGAGTTGCGCACCCAGACGCAGGTCGTCCGGGCGGCCGTCGCCGAGCAGGTCCGCGAGATCGAGACGGCTGGCCGCGAGGACGTTGCCACCGCGCGCGCCGTCGCCGCACAGGAGATCGCGGCCCGGTCGGGCGCGCGGGCCGCCATCCTGCGGGACCTGGCGGTGCAGGAGCGCGCCATTGATGATGCCGAACTCGCCCGGCTCGACCACCTCATCGCGTCGCTGGAGAAAGGCACCGCCGCCGCGCGCGAGGCGGTGCGCGCCCGCGAGAAGCTGGCGCGGGATCTCGCCACCACGCAGATCGAGGAACAGAGCCGCGCGACCGAGGCCGCCTGGCAGGCCGCCGAGGCGCAAACCCGCATCTTCAAGTCCGCCTTCGACGGCATTGCCAATGCCGGCCGCTCGACCGTCACCGGCCTGATCACCGGCACCGAGACCTGGCAGCGTGCCGAGCAGCGCATCGCCGGCGCGGTGGTCGATGGGTTTGCCAATATGGCGATGCATATCGTGGGCAAGTGGCTGGCGACCGAACTGACCAAGGACAGCATCAGCCGGACGCATGATGCGGTCCGCCTGGCCCAGGAGAAGGGCGGCTCGGGGTTCGACGAGATGATCACCGGCCGCATCGCGCAATGGCTCGGCATGGAGACCACCAAGGACGCCATCACCGGCACCAGTGTCGCCACCCGTGTCGCCACCGAGGAGGCCGGGGCGGTGAGCTCGAAGGCCATCACCCGCTCGACCGCGCAATCCGAGATCGGCACCAAGGCCGCCGAGGCCGGCGCCGGCGCCTATAACGCCATCGTCGGCATTCCCTATGTCGGTCCGATCCTCGCCCCGGCCGCCGCGGCGGTGGCGTTCACCGCGGTGGAAGCGTTCGGCAGCCTGCCCTCGTTCGCCGTCGGCGCCTGGGAACTGCCGAGCGACATGAACGCCCAGGTCCACAAAGGCGAGATGATCATCCCGGCCGGTCCGGCGGCGGCGCTGCGCGACACTTGGGGTGGCGGCGCGTCGGGTGGCGACACTCATGTCCACTTCAACGTCTCCGCGCCCGATGCCGGCGGCGTGCAGGCGTTCTTCACCCAGCACGCCGCGACCATCGCCAGGACCGTCGCGCGCTACGCCGGCAACAACCCCTCGGCGCGGCCGGCCTACTGATGACACTCCCGCTCTTCCCCACCCTGGCGACCATCGGGTTCCCGAAGCGATCTGTCCTATGGTCGACCGTCAAACAGCCCTCCGTCGGCGGCCAAGAGAGCCGGTTCGCGCTGTGGTCGTCCCCGCGCTGGAGCTACGACATCCCGATCGAATTGCTGCGGCAGACCAGCGGTGGCACCGAGTTCGCCACCCTGGTCGGGTTCTACAACGCCATCGGCGGCCCGGCCGGCACCTTCCAATATGCCGATCCCAACGATGGCAGCGTCACCCAGCAGGTCTTTGGCACCGGCGATGGCAGCACGACAGCATTCCAGCTGGTCCGGAGCCTCGGCGGCTTCAACGAGCCGGTTTATCTGCCGATCTCGCCCGCGATCTACCGCTCCGACTGGCAGAACCTGACCCTGCTGGTGCCGAGCCCGCGCACCAACCTGCTGACATATTCTGTGCCAACGCCCGGCAATGGCTGGAATGGCGGCGACGGTGCGCTGACGTCTTTCGCCGCAACCGCGCCCGACGGCTCTGGCACCGTCGGCAAATACGTCGAGAACAGCAGCACCAACACCGGCCATCAGATCACCGCGCCCGGTGGCGCCGAGACGCTGACCGTCGGCGCGGCCACTACGATGTCGCTCTGGTGCAAGCCGACCGGCACCGGCGCGAAGCGCTGGCTGAGCTGCCTGGTCGGCCCCGGCGCCTTCGCCAGCTTCGGCGGTGCGGTGTTCGATGTCGTCACCGGCACCGTCAGCAGCGTCTCCGTACCGACCGGCTCGGGCCTTACCGCGACCATCGTGCCGGGCCTGCTGGGTTGGTATCGCTGCTGCATCTCCTTCGCGCCGACCAGTTCGGCCGCCATGACCTATGAGTGGCGCTGCGCCAGCACCGGTAGCGACATCTTCGGCAACTACATCGGCGACGGCACCTCGGGGCTGCTGATCTGGGGTGGCCAGTTGGAGAACAACGCCCAGGTTGGCAGTGCCATCCCAACCTCGGGTGCCGCCGCCACCGTCACCGACTACGTGCTGGGCGCCACCGGCATCGTCACATGCGCCACCGCTCCGGTTGCCGGCGCCGTGCTGGCCTGGACCGGCGCGTTCAACTGGCTTTGCCGCTTCGACGACGACAGCCTGGACTTCCAGCAGTTCGG
>CAIPLM010000052.1 GCA_903865895.1 uncultured Rhodospirillales bacterium
AGCAGGGTGAAGGCGTTGAACACCAGGCCCGAAACGGCGGCGATCACCAGTAGGACGATCACCACACGGCGCACCACCGCGGGCGGGATTTTCGGGAAGGGTTTGGTTGATTTCGCCGATTTCCCGTCGCCGACGGGCAGGCGCACCCACCAGATGCCGAGCAGCGTGCACGCCACGCCCGGGAGGATGAACGCCCATTGCCAGCCTGCCTGGGCGGCCAGGAACGCTGTTATCATTGGCGCCAGGGCCACGCCGACATTGCCGAACACGCCGTTCAGCCCGATCGCCTTGCCGGGCTGGTCGCCCGAGACATCCACCAGCAGCGCGGTGCCGACCGGGTGGTAAATCGCGACGAACAGCCCGGTCAGCCCCAAGGCCAATGCCAGCATCAGGGGCGTGGCAGCGAAGCCGGTCGCCACCATCGACAGCCCGGCGCCGAAGAAAAACGCCGTCATCAAATTGCGCCGGCCGACCCGCTGCGCGAGCCAGCCCTGCGGCAGGGCGAACAGGCCGTAGAGCACGAAACCGCCGGTCGCCAGCGCCAGGATCGGGCCATATTCGGCGCCGAACCCACCGCCGGGCCGCGCCATCGCCAGGACGGCCGTTGGCAGGATCAACAGGCTGTAATGCGTCAGGCTATGCGCCGCATTGATGAACCCGATTGTCGCCCGCACCGATGCCATTATCGTTCCACCCTGGAGATCCCCTGCAGTCTGCCTGCGATGGCGGCTGAAGGAAAGCGGTGCCGTTTGCCCCTTGCGCCTGCCCGGCCGATCATGCCCAGATCATCGCTAGCCGCGGCGTGCCGGGAACCAGACCGTGGCCCATGGGAGTGAACGAATGATCGCCTCTTTGCGCCGCGGTATGCTGGCCGCGACCCTCGCTATCGCCGCGCCCGCCATGGCGCAGGCGCAGACGGTGCTGAATTTCTGGGACATGATCTGGGGGCCGCCCGAATACATCGAGACCGCGAAGAAGCTGGTTGACCGCTTCAACGCCGAGCAATCCGTCATCAAGGTGCAGTACCGCTCGGTGCCCTGGGCCAATTGGTATCAGACCTACGTGACCGCCATCGGCGCCGGCACCGCGCCCGATCTCTCGACCGGCGCCGGCTACCAGCCGGTGCAGCTCTACGAGCAGGGCGCCATCAAGCCGATCGACGATCTCATCGCCGAGATGAAGGCCTCGGGCGAGCTGGACGATTTCCAGCCCGGCACGGTCGAGCGGTTGCGCTTTGATGGGCACTACGTCTCGCTGCCCTGGGCGATCGATATTCGGGTGTGGCTCTACCGCAAGGACCAGCTGGCCGCGGCCAATATCGCGCCGCCCACCACCTGGACCGAATTGCGCAGCGCGGCCAAGGCGCTCACCGCCGGCGACCGCTATGGGCTCGCCGCCTCCGGCGATACCGGCGGCAGCCACTACATCTACAGCCTGATGATCAACAATGGCGGCGGGTTGTTCGACGACAAGCGGACGCTGACCACGCAATCCCCGCGCAATCGTGAGGCGATGGATTTCTTCGCCGCCATCGTGAAGGACGGCGCGGTGAGCCCGGCCAGCGCCGGCTATGACAGCGCCAGCCGCCGCCGCGCCTTCCACCTCGGCCAGGCCGCCTTCATCCTTGACGGGCCCGGCCTGCCCGATGCCGCGCCGCCCGAGACCCGCGCCAATATCGGCATTCTCCCGCCGCTGGCGGGGCCGCATGGCGACAAGGGCACCATCGCCTGGACCAATTCCATCATGGTCTACCAGCAGACCAAGCACTACGCCGAGACCAAGACCTTCCTCACCTGGTGGTCGCGCAATCAGAAGCCGCTGTGGACCGAGGGGCATGCCGGGCCGATGCCGGCGCGTAAGTCCTTCGCTGCCGACCCGTATTTCAAGGACAGCGCGCTGCGTTCCTTCATCATTGCCAACTACCTCCCGGTCGGCAAAACCACCGGCGCCAATGCGGCCGGGATTTTCCCGGTGCTGAACGCGATCGAGGGCGACGGGGTGGTGCAGTCGCTGACCCAGGAGATCCTGCAAGGCAAGGATGTCGGCCCGGCGCTCGCCAAGGCCGAGACCAAGCTGAAGGAGATCGTGCAGTAACAGGCACGGCGGCGATGCGGCCGCGCCTCGACCTGCTGCCGCTCGCCTTCCTGCTGCCCTCGATCCTGCTGATCGGGCTGGTGATCCTCTGGCCGTTGATCACCGGGTTCGACTACAGCCTCCACGCCGGCACCATGCTGAAGCAGGGCCGCTTCCTCGGTGCCGGCAACTACACCACGCTACTGGGCAATGAGGATTTCTGGCACGCGCTGCGGTTCAGCGTGATCTTCGCGATCACCAATGTCGCGGGCTGCTACCTGCTGGGCCTCGGCATCGCGCTGTTGATGAATGCCGACATTCCCGGCCGCCCGTTCTTCCGGGTGGCGTTCCTGCTGCCCTGGATCATCCCGTCCATCGTCTCGGTAGTGAGCTGGCGTTGGATGATTGCGGACGCGCATGCGCCGGTGAACCTGTTGCTGAAGCTGGTCGGGATCAACCCGATCTACTTCCTGAGCTCCGATATCTGGGCGCAGGTGGTGGTGTTCGCGGTGAAGATCTGGCGCAGCTTTCCCTTCATGATGCTCTCGCTGCTCGCCGGGCTGCAGGGCATCGACAAGACGCTCTACGAGGCCACCGCGATTGACGGGGCGACGCGCTGGCAGGCCTTCATCTACGTCACCATGCCGCAGCTGAAGAACGTCTCGATCGTGCTGTGCATCCTGATGACCATCTGGACCATCAATGATTTCGAGACCCCGTTCCTCATCACCGGCGGCGGGCCGTCCTACGCGACCGAGAACCTGATCCTGATGGCCTTCCGCTACGTGTTCCAGCGCAACAACGTCGGCATCGGCTCGGCGGTCTCCTTCGTCACCTTCCTCATCCTGACGGCGCTCGCCATCGCGCTGCTGCGCCTGCAGCGGGACCGCGGCTGATGATGGCCGGCCAACCCAGGCCGCGGCGCGGGCTCCGGCTGCTCGCGGTCTCCGCCATCGCCGCGGCGATCAACGCGCCGATCATCTTCATGCTGCTGAATTCCTTCCGCAGCACCGAGGAGATCATGGCCTCGGCCAGCCTGTTGCCGGATGTGCCGACGCTGGTGAACTTCGTGTTCCTGTTCGCCCGCACGAATTATGTGCAGTTTTTCTTCAACAGCTTCTTCATCGCGATCGCCAGCACGGTCGTCACCGTGATCGCCGCCGCGCTGGCAGGCTACGCGATGTCGCGCTGGCAGGGGCGGCTGGTCGGTGGCTACGCGCGGATGCTGCTGATGGTGCAGATGTTCCCGATCATCCTCGCCTTGATCCCGCTGTTCATCATTTTCCGCGTGCTCGGGATGATCAACAGCCCGTTCTCGGTGATCATCATCTACGGCGCCGTGCATCTGCCCTTCGCCACCTGGATGTTCCGCTCGTTTTTCGACAGCATCCCGCGCGAACTCGACGAAGCCGCCCTGGTGGATGGAAGCGGGCGGTTCGGCGCCTTCTTCCGCATCGTGCTGCCGCTGTCCGGGCCAGGCACCGCGGCGGTGGCGATCTTCTCCTTTCTCGCCTCCTACAACGAGTTCTTCATCGCCAGCGTCTTCCTGCGCGACGAGGCGGTGATGACCGTGCCGGTGGGGGTGCAGATGTTCATGCAGCAATACGCCACTGACTGGGGCGGCCTGATGGCGGCCGCCACCGCCACCGCGGTGCCGACCTTCGCGCTGTTCATGTTCGTGCAGAAATACGTCGCCTATGGCGGAGTCGAAGGCGGCGTGAAGGGATGAGGAGACTACCATGATCAGGATCGGCATCGTCGGCTGCGGCGAGGTGGCGCAAATCATCCACCTGCCCACCCTCGCGCAATTGCGCGATCGCTTCACCGTGACCGCGCTGTGCGACATCAGCCCCGCCGTGCGCGACGGCGTCGGCGCCCGTTGGAACATCCCGCACCGCTTCGCCGACTACCGCGACCTCGCCGCCTGCGGGGAGGTCGATGCCGTGCTGGTCGCCAATCCGCACGTGCTGCACACCGAGACCGCGCTCGCCGCCATGGCAGCCAGCAAGCACGTGCTGATCGAGAAGCCGCTCTGCATCACCCCCGATGAAGCGCGCGCCCTGATCAAGGCGCGCAACCAGGCCGGGGTGGTCGCCCAGGTCGGCTATATGCGCCGCCACGCGCCGGCCTTCCTCGCCGCCAAGGCGATCATGCCCGATCCCGGCGAAATCCGCCTCGCCCGCGTGCATGACGTGCTTGGCCGCAACGCCCTCATCATCGCGCCGACCAGCAACGTCTTCCGCCCGACCGACCTGCCCGCCTCCGCCGGCGCCGCCATCGCCGCCGCCATGGCCGCGGCCACCGAAGCCGCCATCGGCCCCGCCCCGCCGGACCTCGCCAACGCCTACGCCCTGCTGCTCGGCCTCTCCAGCCATGACATCTCGGCGATGCGCGAACTCCTCGGCCCGCCGCTCCGCCTGCTCTACGCCGCCCATCGCGGCGAAGGCGGCCGCACCCTCTCGGCCGCCTTCGACTACGGCAGCTTCGTCTGCAATTTCGAAAGCACCATCGACCTCATTCCCCGCTTCGACGCCCATATCGAAGTCTTCACCCCAACCCGCGTGCTGCGCGTCACCTGGGATAGCCCCTACGTCCGCAACCTCCCCGGCCGCCTCGCCATCACCGATACGGACACCTCAGGCAACGCCCGCAGCAGCGAAACCACCTTCTGGAAAGACCCCTTCGTCACCGAATGGGAACAGTTCCACGCCGCCCTCACCACCAAATCCCCCGTCAAAACCACCCTGGAAGACGCCGCTGCCGACCTAGACCTGTTCCAAACCATGGTCACGGCGATGCGAGGGTAATGTCCTGACCCGATGGGTGGCGCGGTAAAGAAAGGCGGGGGGCTCCGCCCCCTCGACCCCGGCCAGGGGCCGAGCCCCTGGACCTCATGCATTGAAGGA
>CAIPLM010000053.1 GCA_903865895.1 uncultured Rhodospirillales bacterium
CGCCACCAATCCGCCGCCATCACCCAGGCCTGCGCCGATGGGCTGCGCGAACGCGGTATCACCGCGATCAATCTCGATCTCATCTACGGCCTGCCCTACCAGACCGTCGCCTCCGTCACCGCCACCGTCGAGCAGGCGCTGGCGATGAAGCCGGAGCGCATCGCGGTATTCGGCTACGCCCATGTGCCCTGGATGAAGAAGCACCAGGCGCTGCTGCCCGAGAGCGAGATGGCCGGCATCACCGGCCGGTGGGAGCAGCAGGCGGCGATCGAGCACAGCCTCGTCGCACATGGCTATGTCGCCATCGGGCTCGACCACTACGCCCTGCCGGAGGACGCCCTGGCCCGTGCCGCCGCCGATCACACGATGCGCCGCAACTTCCAGGGCTACACGACCGATACCGCGCCCGTTCTGCTCGGCCTTGGCGCCTCTTCCATCGGCGCTTTGCCGCAGGGCTACGTGCAGAATACGCCGGCGATTCCTGGTTATCGCGAACAGGTCCGTGCCGGCCAACTGCCGATCGCCCGCGGTATCGCGCTATCCGACGAGGACCGCCTGCGCCGCGACGTGATCGAGGAGTTGATGTGCCACGGCAGCGTCGATCTCGATGCGACCGCAGCCCGTCATGGCTGCAACGCCGCCGGTCTGCTCGGCGCCACCCCGGCGCTCGACAACATGGCGCAGGACGGGATCGTGGAATGGGACGGGCGCAGCCTGCGGGTGCCCGAAACGATGCGCCCCTTCGTCCGCAATGTCGCCGCCGCCTTCGATACCTATTTCACCCCCGGCGCCAAGCGGCACGCCCGCTCGGTGTAATGCCGCTCAGGGGGTGATGGAGGCCAGGTAGGCGAGCGTGCGCAAATCGGGGTCTACCCATTGGCGCCGCGCGGTCACGCTCAGCAGCAGGTCCCGCGAATAGAAGCGGAAGGCGATGTTCTTGTCGCCGAACACACTGAGCGGCAGCGCGTTCACTGCCTCCGCCACGCTGCGATCGCGCGGTTGGGTGGCGAGATAGCGGTGCACCAGCAGCAGGAAGAACTGCGTCAGCGTCTCGTGGTAGCCGCGCTCATCGGTGTTCGGCACGCCATTGGCGTCGTTGAGGGCACGGATGCGGGCGGGGATGTCGCGCCGCGCGGCCTGGATGCCGTCACGATGAACGGTGCCCGCGGCGACCGCCAGATGGGTGAAATGACTCCACTCCGCCTTGGTGATGATACAGGCTTCGAATTCCGCCACGAGTGCCGCAAGGTCGGCGTCATCCGCGAAAATCCGCCGGGGCAGCGTATCGGCGGTAACGATCATGCTCATGCCAGCACCCAATCCCTGAACAAGGCGAGGTCGATATTCCCGCCGCATAGCACCACGCCCACGCGCTTGCCGGCCCAGCGGGATTTCTGTTGCAGCAGTCCGGCGAGCGGCGCGGCACCGGCCCCTTCGGCGAGGTTGTGCGTGTCGCTCCAGTAGGCGCGGATGGCGGCGGCCACCTCGGCGTCATCGAGCGTGACAATGCCCGACGCGCCAGCGCGGATGATGGCGAGCGCCGCGGCGTCCGGCACGCGGGTCGCCATCCCGTCGGCGCGGGTCTCGGCGCGCTGGGTTTCCACCACGTGGCCGGCGGCGAAGGATAGTGCGTAGGAGGGCGCGCCCTTGGATTGCACGCCGATGATCTCGGTGCGCAGCCCAAGCAGATCGCGCGCCATGATCGCCCCGCAAATGCCGGAGCCGAGCCCGATCGGCACGTAGAGCGCATCGAGCGGCGGGGCGGCACGGAAGAGTTCGAGCGCCCAGGTGGCGACGCCCTTCACCAGATCCGGCGCGAAAGAGGGGGCAAATTCCAGCCCGTCGCGCGCGGCCAGCGCCATGGCGTGCAGGCGGGCGGCGTCGAAATCCCCGCCGTGCTCGATCAGCTTCGCGCCCTGCGCGCGCATCGCCGCGTTTTTCTCGGCGCTGTTGCCGTGCGGCACCACGATGGTGACGGGAATGCCGGCCCGCGCCCCGGCATAGGCGAGCGATTGGCCGTGATTGCCCCGAGTAGCGGAAATCACCCCGGCCACATCGGGCCGCTCGCGCTTCAGACGGTCGAAATAGACCAGGCCGCCGCGCACCTTGAAGGCGCCGGTGGGCGTGTGGTTCTCGTGTTTGACCCAGACCTCGCAGCCCGCGCGCTCGGCGAGCAGCGGCCAGGCGTAGGATTGGGTGGCGGGGAAGGCGGCGTGGATGAGATCGGCCGCCGCTTCGAGCTCTGCGAGAGTAAACATGGTGGCAGGATCGCGCGTTGCGGCAGAAAAGAGAAGGGCCGCCGGATTGCTCCGGCGGCCCTTGACGTCAACCTTTGGGGCTCAGGCGAGCTTGAGGTTGGTCGCGGCAGCCTTGCCGCGCTCCATCGCCACGTCGTAGCTGACCTTCTGGCCATCATTGAGGCCGCGCAGACCGGCCGCCTGCACGGCGGTGATGTGCACGAACACGTCCTTGCCGCCGTCCTGCGGCATGATGAAGCCGAAGCCCTTGGTGGTGTTGAACCACTTAACCGTTCCGATAGCCATAGTAAGTCACTCCTGGGGATGTTGTGGGCCGCCGCGCCGATGCGCGGCGGAGTAGTAGTGGTTCCACCGGCCGCTCCACCCCGAACAACAAAAACGACTCCCGCGAACCGCCCCGGGCGGTCCATGGAAGTCGCTCTAAATCATTCGAAATCGAGCAGTGCGGTGCGACGTCAGGCGAGCTTGAGGTTGGTGGCGGCGGCTTTGCCGCGCTCCATGGCGACCTCGTAGCTCACTTTCTGTCCCTCATCGAGGCCACGAAGCCCTGCCGCCTGGACCGCGGTGATGTGGACGAAAACGTCCTTGCCACCGTCCTGCGGCATGATGAACCCG
>CAIPLM010000054.1 GCA_903865895.1 uncultured Rhodospirillales bacterium
GACGGGAACGCATGACGTTCCCGATGGTGAGGGGCTGTGGCTCGATGCCGCGGACTGCCTCGCCGCCACGGGCTGGGAGGCCAAGCCCGAAGGCATGTGCCGCGATGAGGTATGCATCCCCATCCCGCCGACCATGCGCCGCGGAGACGCGGTGGATGTGGCGGCCTTCTGGCGGCTGATCGAGGCGCCCGCTGTGTCCGATGCAGATGGCCAAGTCTGGTCGCTCGGCATCGCCGCCGATGCAAGGCGCCAGGCGCTGGAAAGCCTCGATGCGCCGGATTTCGCATTGCCGGACCTCGCCGGCGCGCAGCATCGCCTCGCCGATCTGCGCGGCAACAAGGTTCTGCTGGTCACTTGGGCGTCCTGGTGAGGCTGTAGATTGGACTTGCCCGTGTGGCAGCAACTCTACGCCGATCTCAAGGACAGCAATTTCATGGTGGTCGCCGTCGCCGAGGAGAGTCGCGGGCCGGAAAGCGCGCGCCCGTGGATCGAGCAGGCGAGCCCGGACTATCTCTGCCTGATCGACCAGGAACACGTCGTCGCCGCCCGCTATGGCATGGTCAATGTGCCGCAGGCCGTGTGGATCGACGAGGGCGGCCGTATCGTCCGCCCGCCGGAAACCGCCGGTTCCACCGATCATTTCCGCCGCATGGACCTCGCGACCCGCACCATGACGCCGGAGGACCAGAAGGCCCGCCTCGCGGCCCGCATGGCTTATATGGATGCGGTGCGGGATTGGGTGCGCACCGGGCGCCACGCGCTCGATGCCGATGCGGCGCGGAAGGCGCTGCCGGAGGTGACGGCGGAGATCGCCGAGGCCGACGCCCATTTCCGCCTCGGCCTGTGGCTGCGCGCGGCCGGGAGGACGGCGGAGGCGGATGCCCGCTTCGCGGAGGCGGCCCGGCTGCATCCCGCGAGCTGGAACATCTGGCGCCAGGCGGCCGATCTCGAAGCGGTCGGCAATTCCGGCGGTCCGGCGTTCTGGGCGCGGGTGCGGGCGCTGGGCGACACCCCCTACTACCCGCCGCCCAACCTGCCGGGCTTCCCCGCTCCGCCGCGGTGAACGGAAGGCGCGATGCAGGCTGAAGCCGCCGGCCCGTTGGTACGGCCGGCGGCACCCCGGCGGCGCCTGCTGCTGGCGGCTGCCGGCGGGGTGATCGCCGCCGGGCTCGGCATCCGCCTGCTCGTCGCTGGGCGGATCGGCCCCGGGCGCGGCGACGAGGTCTCGCCGGAGCAGGCCGCGCGCCTCACCGCCGCACTTGCCGCGCATGGCCCGGTGCGGCTGGAGCGCGTGACGCCGGCGGACCTGCCGGCGGCGATCCAGGCGCTCAACCTGCCGGAGACCGACCGCCGGCAACTCGCCCAGGAGGCCACCGAGCGCCGCCAGCCCATGGCGTGGCTGACGCTCTACGACTCGGCGGCCGAGGATGGGGACGTGGTGGAGGTCGCGAGCGCCGGGCTGAAACTTCCGGTGCTGTTGCGCCTCGCCCCGATCCGCATCGCCGTGCCGGTGCCGGCGGACGGGCTGGTGCGGCTGACCGGGTTGGTGGATGGCGGCGGCGGGGGTGTGACCGTGGGCGTCGTTACCCCGGAGGGGCCATTTGGACTCGCGCCACTCGCGGTGGGTGAAAGCGTGGCCCTGCCAGTCTACGCGCCCTGACCATGCAGAAGCTGCTCGCCCGCCTCAATCGCCTCTCGCCGCTGATGATGGCCTTGTTTCTCGCGGTGGCGATCGTGCAACTCGCCGTCCAACTCGGCGTTTCGCTGCGCGCCATCGATGCGGGGCTGGCCGGGTTCGGTTGGGGGTGGAGCGCACTGGCGCTGGCGGCATGGACGGTGGCGGCGATCGGGCTGCACTATCAGGCTGCGGAAAAGA